>DATJTM010000290.1:0-5017 GCA_035503395.1 Luteitalea sp. | reverse complement strand
TGATCACGGACGAGGCGATGTTGAACGGCGCGACGCCCATGTTCATCAGGCGCGTCAACGTCTGCGGCGCGTCGTTGGTGTGCAGCGTCGACAGCACCATGTGGCCGGTGAGCGACGCCTTCACCGCGATCTCCGCCGTCTCGAAGTCGCGGATTTCGCCGACGAGGATGATGTTGGGGTCCTGCCGGAGGAACGAGCGCAGGGCAGCCGCGAACGTCAGGCCGATACTGTCGCGGACGTTGACCTGGTTGACGCCGGTGAGATTGAACTCGACCGGGTCCTCGGCGGTCATGATGTTGGTCTCGGGCGAGTTGAGCTGCGAGATCGCCGAGTACAACGTGTTGGTCTTGCCGCTCCCGGTCGGACCGGTCACCAGGACCATGCCCCAGGGCTTGTTGATCTGCGTCTGGAACTTGCTGAGCGAGCTCGCTTCGAACCCGAGCTTGGTCATGTCCAGCATCAACTTGTCCTTGTCGAGGAGTCGAAGCACGACCTTCTCGCCAAAGAGCGTCGGCAGGCAGGACACGCGGAAATCGATTTCCTTGCTGTGGCCGCCGTCGTTGATGCGGATCTTGATGCGGCCGTCCTGCGGCAGCCGTTTCTCGGCGATGTCCAGCTTCGCCATGATTTTCAGGCGCGAGATGATCGCGTCCCGAAACTTCATGGGCGGCTGCATGACCGTGTAGAGAATGCCGTCGATGCGGAACCGGATGCGGAACTCGCGCTCGTACGGCTCGATGTGGATGTCGCTGGCGCCCTTCTGGATGCTCGACGTGAGCACCATGTTCACCATGCGGATGACCGGCGCCTCGCCGGTCGCCTTCTCCAGCGCCGAGACGTCGATTTCCTCGAGGTCCTCGAGCACCTCGACGTCTTCGCCGGCGGCGTCGGCCTGCTGTTGCGCGGCCTCGAGCGCCTTGCTGGCGAGGTCGAGGGTGTTGGCAGACGATGTGGTCCGGATGGGCGCCGCGTAGTACTTCTGGATCGCGTCGGCAACCGCCTGCTCCGACGCCACGACCGGCTCGACGTTGTAGCCCGTCATGAACTTGATGTCGTCCATGGCGAACACGTTGGTCGGGTCGGTCATCGCCAGCGTCAGCGTGGCGCCGGCGCGGCTCAGCGGCACGACCTGGTACTTCTGGGCGGTCTCGCCGGGGATGAGCTTCACCACGGCGGCATCGATCTCGAACTTGCCGAGGTCGATGGACGGCACTCCATACTGCCGGCTCAGCAGCGCGGTGATCTCCTCATCGCGCACGAAGCCCAGCTTGACCAGATTCATCGCCAACTTGCCGCCGTTGGCCTTCTGGTAACCCAGAGCCTCCTGCAGCTGCGTCGGCGTGATCTTCTTCTCCTTCAGCAGGAGCTCACCGATTCTGACCGCCATGTTCCCCTGACAGGAATGCACGCCGGATGCCGCGACTGGGAAGGCCGCTGGCACGCCTGACCCTGGGGGGTCCGGACGCAGAGTGCAATTCGCCGCACGGTGAATCGGCACGCGGTGGCGAAAATTGACAGCCCCTCCCCGGACCGTCGCTGCGGGCCTGAAATCGTGCCGCGCACCGTGTGCGCGGTCGGCACAGTCCGCCGACCTTCGCCACCCGCGGACGCCGTCGGCGCGGGCCGCTGGCGCACGGCGGGATGTCGAGCACCGGCGCCGCCGGGATGTCGAACCCGCCGTTCAGCCGACACCGGTGCCGGCCCAGTGACCGCGGCAGCGCCCGGGGCGGCTCCACGACCGCACGTCGGCCGCGCCGTCGTCAGAACGCGACGCGCAGGCCCAGCCCGAAGCCGTCGAGCCCCGAGTCGCCGGTGCCGACCGCGACGTAGCCGTCGGCGAAGATGCCGCTCCGGATCGCCACGCTGCCACCACCGGTGACGACCGGCCGCGATGCGCCGAGGGTGCTGACGCGGAACCCGCCGCGCAGGGCCGCACGGTCCTGCCAGAAGCGCTGCTCGAGTCCGGCGGCGAGGCTGCGGCGCTCGCCTGCTGGCTCGTCGTTGGCGAGAAGGTCGGCGTCGAGCGACACCATCAGTGAGTCGTTCGCCCGCACCGCCACACCCGTCCGCAGCTGTCGTTCCAGCTGCAGCCGGATCCCGGGCTGGGGGGTGTCGAAGGTCGGTTGGAAGAGGTTGCGGGCGGTGAGGCCGACCTTGACGCGGGGAAGGTCCAGCATGACGCCGGCGTCGATGTCGGCGCGACTGCCGCCGCGCGTGTCCAGATCACCGGCCTGGCGAAGCGGGTCGTCCGGCGCCGGCGAGACCCCAGCCGCGCCGGCGCTGCCGTGGACGTACTTGATCGTCGCCCCGACGTGCAGCCCCTCGACGATCGTCTGGAGCACGTTGACGCCGGCGTGGGTGGTGACGAGCCGCGATGTCGCGGCCACCGTGCCGGTCGGCGGCGGGACCGGGCCGGCAGAGACCACCCGCGCCGACGAGGTGGCGAGCCGATAGACGGTGAGGCCGACCGGCCAGGTGCCCATGGCGACGAGGGTGCCCCCCTGCCGCAGCGAAGCCGTGGTTCCGGGAGGGACGGCCGGGCCAACCGGGACCGGCGCGGCCTCGTAGAGTCCACGCCCGCTCTCGGCCACCATCGTCACCACCGACCCCGTGACCAGCCCGGCCGGATTCCAATAGGTCGCCGTCGCATCGTCGGCCACGGCCACGAAGGCGCCGCCCATCCCGAGTGCCCGGATTCCCACCGCTTCGAAGCCCTGCGCGGCGGTCGCGACCGGCACGGCCAGCAGGACACACCCCAGGAGCAGCCCCCTCCCGACGATCATCCCGTCAGTCTACCTGCTGGACCGGCCCCCTCCCCGTCCTCCCGAAGACGGGACGCAGGTGTCCACTTCCGAACATCCATCGTCGGGGTTGCGTACTATACGCGTGACGCCGAACACATTTGGACGAGGACTGGCCTCGCCGCGTGCATCCGGTTCGTCCCAGCCCATTTCTTCCATGACCCAGGACCCGTCGCCGACCGCGGCCCGCCCTCTGTCTTTCGTCCAGCGCCTGATCGGCATCGTCATCTCGCCCGGCGAGACCATGGCGAGCCTCGCCGCGTATCCGCGGTGGGCCGACATGCTGGTCTTCACGACGCTGTGCGTCGCGCTCGGCTTCTACCTGTTCCTGTCGACCGACATCGGCCAGGCGGCCTACGTCGACCAGGCCGTCGCGACGATGGAGTCGTTCGGCCAGACGGTGACCGAGCAGATGTATGCCGGCATCCAGGGGCAGGCGCGATACGCCGGCATCATCCAGGGCGTCTCCATCGTCTTCTTCAGTCCGGTCATCGCCGCCGTCATCGCGGCCGTCCTGTTCGGCATCTTCACGGTCCTCGGCGGTGAGGCGAAGTTCAGTCAGGTGTTCTCGGTGGTGGTGCACGCCGGGGTCATCAGCGTGCTGCAGCAGGTGTTCACGCTGCCGGTGAACTACCAGCGGCAGTCGATGAGCAGTGCGACCAACTTGTCGGTGTTCCTGCCGAACCTGGCCGAGGGCTCGTTCGTCGCCTCGTTCCTCGGCGTCATCGACCTCTTCTGGATCTGGTACGTGGTGGTGCTGGCCATCGGGCTGGGCGCGGTGTATCGCCGCAAGTGGACCGGCGTGGCCGGTGGGCTCTTCGTCGTGTATGTCCTCATCGGATTGATCGTCGCGACCGTCAAGTCGGTAATGGGGGGGAGATGAAACGTTCGACCAAGCGATGGCTCGGGGCCATCGTGGTGCTGCTGGTGGTGGGCGGGCTCGCCTACGCCAATTTCGCGTTCCGCAAGAAGACCGGCAAGGAAGTGACGGTCGAAGCCGTGCAGGCACGCGACCTCACGGCGGTGGTCTCGGCCTCGGGGAAAATCCAGGCCAAGCGGACCGTCAACATCAGCGCCGACAACATGGGCCGCGTCACGCAGTTGTCGGTCGAGGAAGGGGACCGCGTCAAGCGCGGCCAGTTCCTGATGCAGATCGACCCGCGCAACCTCGCTTCGGCAGTGCAGTCGGGTGAGGCCGGCCAGCAGGCGGCGCGCTCGCAGCTCGAACAGCAGCGGCTGGCGATCGTGTCGGCGCGCGAGAGCCTGAATCTCGCTCGTCAGGAACTGAAGCGCCAGCAGGAACTCTGGGCGCAGCAGCTCACGACGCGCCAGGAACTGGATCGGGCGGAGAACACCGTCACCATCCGCGAGGCGGAACTGCGGCAGCGCGAGCAGGACATCCGGACGCAGGACCAGCGCATCCGTCAGGAAGGCGCGGCCCTGAATCAGGCGCAGTACAACCTGAGTCGCGCCCGCATCGAGTCGCCAATCGACGGCATCGTCTCCCGCCGCAACATCGAAGAGGGCGAAACCGTGGTCATCGGCACGATGAACAACGCCGGCACGGTGCTGCTGACGATCGCCGACATGTCGATCATCGAGGCCGAGGTCGAGGTCGACGAGACCGACATTCCGACCGTCCGGCTCGGCCAGGTGGCCAAGGTGACGATCGACGCGCTGCCGGGCCGTGAGTTCACCGGCAAGGTCACCGAGATCGGCAACAGCCCGATTCAGGCGACGACCGGCGCGCAGCAGTCGAGCGCCGGCCAGCAGGCCACCAACTTCAAGGTGACCGTGCAGCTCGATCAGACGATCGACGAGGTGCGGCCGGGCTTCACCTGCACCGCCGAGATCACCACCGCGACGCGCAAGCAGGCCGTGGCCGTGCCCATCCAGGCGATGGCGGTCCGCGACCTCGTGTACGACACGAAGGGCAACGTGGTGCGGCCGCCGCGCGGCGACGGCTCGAAGAAGAAGGGCCCGACGCCGACGACGCCGGCCGAGCTCCCGGCCGGGCAGACCCGGAAGGAGAGCGAAGGGGTGTTCGTGATGCGCGAACAGTTCGCCGAGTTCGTGCCGGTGCGCACGGGCATCGCCGGTGAGCGATACTTCGAGGTACTCGGCGGGATCAAGAACGGCGACCGCGTCATCACCGGTCCGTTCAACTCGGTGCGCGACCTGCAGGACGGCGACGAGGTCCGCCTCGGCGACGCCGA
>DATJTM010000289.1:0-13382 GCA_035503395.1 Luteitalea sp. | reverse complement strand
CGACGGCAAGAGCAACAAGGAGATCGCGACGGAGCTCGGGATCAGCGAGCGCACCGTCAAGGCGCACCTCGGACACCTGTTCGAGAAGCTCGGCGTGACGAGCCGGACCGAAGCGGTCAAGGTCGGCACGCGTCGCGGCCTCGTCCGGCTCGACTGACCGGATGCCCACGCAGCGCAGCGGCCGCGTGCACTACGCCTGGATCGTCGCAGGCGCGACGTTCGTCGTCCTCTTGATGACGGCCGGCATCCGCGCCACACCCGGCGTGCTGATGGTGCCGCTCGAGCAGGAGTTCGGCTGGAGCCGCGTCAGCATCTCGGCCGCCGTCGCCGTCAACATCGCACTGTTCGGACTGCTCGGGCCCTTCGCCGCGTCGATCATGGACCGCTGGGGCGTGCGACGGGTGCTGCTCTTCGCGCTGGCCCTGCTGGCGGCCGCGGTCGCGCTCAGCACGCGGATGCGCAGCGAGTCGGCGTTGATGATGCTGTGGGGCGTGCTGGTCGGCGCCGGCACCGGCATGACGTCGATGGTGCTGGCCGCGATCATCGCCACGCGCTGGTTCGAGGCACGACGCGGGCTGGTCGTCGGCGCCCTCTCGGCAGCCAATGCCACCGGACAGCTGATCTTCCTGCCGCTGCTGGCCTCGATAATTGCGGCCAACGGCTGGCGCGCCGCCACCTGGCTCGTCGCCGCCGCCGCGGCAGGCGTGTTCGTCATCGTCGCCGTGTTCATGCGCGACCGTCCGCAGGACATGGGGCTGACTCGGTATGGCGCGACCGCAGACGCCGTCGCGCCACCGCCTGCCATGGCCCCGCTCGCGGCCTTGCGCCGAGGCCTCGGGTCTCCGGCCTTCCTGCTGCTCGCCGGCACGTTCTTCGTCTGCGGTGCGAGCACCAATGGCCTGATCGGTACCCATCTGATTGCGGCGTGTCACGACGTCGGCATCCCCGCGAGTCATTCGGCACGCTTGCTGGCGATGATGGGGCTCTTCGACATCGCCGGCACGATGGCGTCGGGCTGGCTCACGGATCGGTTCTCGAGCCGGTACCTGCTGCTCGGCTACTACTCGCTGCGCGGCGTGTCGCTGCTGGCATTGCCGTACACGCTGGACAACGGTTCGTCGGCGCTCGCCTGGTTCGCGGTGTTCTACGGCCTCGACTGGATCGCCACGGTGCCGCCGACGGTGCGGCTCACGACCGATGCGTTTGGACGCGAGAACACTGGCGTGATGTACGGCTGGATCGCGGCGAGCCATCAAATTGGCGCGTCGCTGGCGGCACTCGGCGCCGGTTCGATTCGCACCGCGACCGGCGACTACACGATGGCGTTCTGGACGGCCGGCATCCTGTGCCTGCTGGCCGGCCTGTCGTTCGTCACCGTGGGGCGTCGTTCGTTCGCGGCCACGCCTGCCGCCGCATTGCCGTAGCGGTTGCGCTGACGTCTTGACCGACCTACAGTGCGTAGCCGCCCGACCTGTCGGGCGGTTCAGACCCGGCGATGCTCGCCTATCTCGCCCTCTTCGCCTGGAGTTTCCTCGCGGCCACGCTCGTGCCGATCGGCTCGGAGGCCGCCGTCGCCGTCATGGTGCAGCAGCAGTACGCACCGGTGGCCATCGTCGCCGTCGCCACCGTCGGCAACTATCTGGGCGCGTGCACCACGTACTGGCTCGCACGAGGGGCGCGTCGCTCGCTGTCGCCCGGCCCCGCTGACCAACCGCCCTCGCGCGCGACGCGGCTGCTGGCGCAGTACGGCCAGCCGGCTCTCCTCCTCACGTGGGTGCCACTAATCGGTGATGCGCTCGTCGCCGTCGCCGGCTTCAACCGGGTGCCCTTCCTGTCGTTCTCCGCGTGGACGTTCGGCGGCAAACTGGTGCGATACGTCGTCGTGGTCTGGGGCGCACACGCGCTCTTCTCCTGATATCTTCTGCGGCATCCCATGCGTGTCGTCACTTCCGCCCTGGTCGGCGGTGCCTGCCTGGCCCTGGCTGGCGTCGCCCTGATCGCTCACGCACAGCCGGCCACTCCCACCGGTGTCGCCGCCACGTACGCCACGGCCTGCGCCAACTGCCATGGCCCGTCGTTGCAGGGTGGGCAGGGGCCGAGTCTGGTCGACGACGAGAACAAGCACGGCGACTCCGACGAGGCGATCGCACGGGTGATCGCCGACGGCGTGCCGAACACGCCGATGATGGGCTTCAAGGCGACGATGTCGCCGCAGCAGATTCGCGCGCTGGTCATCTACATCCGTGAGGGTCAGGCCCGCGCGCGGACCGGCCGCCTGCCGGCGGGTCCTCCACCGTTTCCCGAGCGCTTCACTTCAGAGCGTCATGCGTTTCGCGCTGAAGTGATCGCCAGCGGGCTCGATACGCCCTGGGGCCTCGAGTTCCTGCCCGATGGGGCGCTGCTCGTCAGCGAACGGCCCGGACGCCTGCGTACGATCCGCAAGGGAGTCGTGTCGTCACCAATCGGTGGCGTCCCGACGGTCTGGCATCAGCAGGACGGCGGCCTGCTCGACATCGCCATCCACCCGAGATTCGCCGAGAACGGCTGGGTGTACCTGGCGTACACCGAAACGGGGAACGAACCGCGCAGTTCGAGCACACGCATCATTCGGGGCACCCTGCTCGATGGCGTCCTCGTCGACCAGCGAACGATCTTCAAGCCGGCGCCGGACCTCTACTGGGACAACAACTCGCATTACGGTGCACGCCTGCTGTTCGATCGCGACGAGCGGCTCTTCTTCTCCATCGGCGACCGCGGCCACATGCGCGACTCGCAGGACCTTGCGAGTCCGTACGGCAAGCTGCATCGCGTGACCGCCGATGGCGATGCGCCGAGTGACAACCCGTTTGCCGGACGGAAGGACGCGACCCGCAGCAT
This sequence comes from Luteitalea sp., assembly GCA_035503395.1. GTDB lineage: Bacteria > Acidobacteriota > Vicinamibacteria > Vicinamibacterales > Vicinamibacteraceae > Luteitalea. The sequence goes on along the minus strand of DATJTM010000289.1, from coordinate 10,505 downwards.
CTGGAGCTACGGCCATCGCAACCAGCAGGGCCTGGCCGTCGATCCGCGCACAGGCCGCCTCTGGGCCACCGAGCATGGTCCCCGCGGCGGCGATGAGCTGAACCTGATCGCGAAAGGCCGCAATTACGGGTGGCCCGACGTCACGTTCGGGATGAACGACAACGGCACGCCCATCACCGACCGTGTCGCCGGCGAGGGACTCGAGTCGCCCGTCACCCACTGGACGCCGTCGATCGCGGTGTGCGGCATCGCGTTCTACAACGGCCGCCGGTTTCCTGGCTGGGACGGCGACCTCCTCGTCACCGCACTGGCCGGCCAGCAGCTACGGCGACTCACGATTCGCGACGACAAGGTCACGCAGCAGGAGGTGCTGCTGCGTGGATTCGGCCGCGTTCGCGACGTGCGCGTCGGCACGGATGGGCTCGTCTATCTCGCTCTGAACGATCCCGGCCGCATCGTGCGGCTCGTGCCCGTCGAATAACTGGCATCGTCGATGCATTCCTTCCCGCTCGAAGGAGCACGGATGCACGCACCGATGACGTTCGACCCACGCACTCCGCAGGGCCTGCCGGGGGCAGACCCGACGCAACTCACCCTGTTCGGACCTCCGCGCCGCCGTTTCAGGGCGCCAGGCCGCCTGGCAACGGCGCTGCTGTCGGCGGCTGGTGCGTTCGCGCTCGTGTATGCCGCGCGGACGATCATGCAAGGTTCGCCCGGCATCAGCGGCGATGTGCTGGACGATGAACGGTTCGACGAACTCAGCCCGGCACACGCCGGCTACGACGCGTAGCGCGTCCGACGCCACGGCTCGGGTAGGCTTGAGCCGATGGACATCGCGGTCTTCGACACACGTTCTTACGATCGAGACGCGCTCGAGGCTGCCAACGCGCGCCACGGTCACGGCCTGCACTTCTTCGAGCCGCGTCTCGGATCCCGCACCGCCAGGCTCGCGGCCGGCATGCCCGTCGTCTGCCCGTTCGTGAACGACCGGGTCGACGGCGAGACGATCCGCGCGCTGCATGCCGATGGGCTGCAGCTGCTCGCACTCCGGTCTGCCGGCTTCAACCACGTCGACCTCGCCGTCGCCCGCGAGCTCGGCATCCCGGTGGTCCGCGTGCCCGAATATTCGCCCTACGCAGTCGCGGAACTCGCGATGTGCCTGGTCCTGGCGCTGAACCGCAAGATCCATCGCGCCTACAACCGCGTGCGCGAGGCGAACTTCTCGCTCGAAGGCCTCGTCGGATTCGACCTGCAAGGGAAGACGTTCGGCATCGTCGGCACCGGCCGCATCGGTCGCGCGCTGGCCCACATCGCGCACGGCTTCGGGTGCCGGGTGATCGCCACCGACGCGTATCAGGACGAAGCACTGCGGACGAAACTGGGCGTGCGCTACGTCGACCTGCCCGAGTTGTATCGCGAGTCCGACGTGATTTCGCTGCATGTGCCGCTCACGCCGTCCACCCACCACATGGTGGACGCCGCCGCTTTCAGCCAGATGAAGGCCGGCGTGATGCTGATCAACACGAGTCGCGGGGCACTCGTGGACACGCGCGCGCTCGTCGAGGCCCTCAAGACGCGGCACGTCGGCGCCGCCGGCCTCGACGTCTACGAGGAGGAAGGTCCCGTCTTCTTCCGCGACCTCTCGCTGCAGGTCCTGCAGGACGACGTGCTGGCGCGGCTGCTGACGTTCCCGAACGTGCTGATCACGTCACACCAGGGTTTCCTCACGCGGGAAGCGCTCGACAACATCGCCGAGACCACGCTCGGCAGCGTCACTGCCTTCGAGCGTGGCGAGCCGCTGGCGCACGAGATCGGATAGCAGGCGGACCGCTCGGCGAGCGGTCCCTACCTGATGGGCTTGCCGCTACTTCACCCGGACGATCACGCGACGATACGACGTCAGGGACGGCTCGCCGCCGTCGCTGACCTCGAGGATGATGTGCGTCACGCCACGGACGCGCGGCGTGACGGTGGCGCGCGCGGTCGTGTCGCCAGCAATCGTCACGCGCGGGGCGGGGCGCACGCCCCGTGCGGCCGGCGGCGACTCCTTCACCGTGGCTTCTGACTGCGGACCCGCAGTTGCCGGTCGAGGCCCTGGCGTCACGACGGGCTGACCGGGGATGCCGGTGCCGGCCTCCTCGTACACCCACCACTTGTAACGCAGCGCCTGCCCATCGGGATCCGTCGTGCCGGCCGCGTCGAGCACCACGGGCGCCTCCAGCGCCGTCTCGACCTCGATTGGCGCTGTCCCCGACGCGCCATTCACGACTAGACGCGGGTTGTGATTGGCCCGCTCGGGCGGCAGCACCGTCCACGCCATGCGCGCGGCGAAGTCGTGCTGGAAGGCCGTGCGCCAGCGCCAGATCGTGGCATGGTCGCTGGTGTACGCGACGCCGTCCTTGCCGACGACGGTGTCGCGCGACGAATCGCGTCCCGGATACGAATCGCCGCCCTGCGTCCAGAAGGCCCGCGGCTCGCCATGCGGCTGCCGCCAGATGTAGCGTCCACCCCAGCCGCCATACGTGGGGTTCATCGCGCTCGCCAATCCGTTGTCGATCAGGCCGAGGAACGCCGGCGTATCGCCTTCGTGGATGCAGCAGGGATAGGGATAGAACTTCCCGAGCGGCCCGCGGGCCCGGATGTTCGTGTCGAGCCACGCATCGGTGAACGTCGAGAAGTCGGCGCCCGGCGCGTTGCGATAGAACAGGTCGCCGCTGATGCCCGTCCAGGTCGCGGCGGCGTATTCCTGTCCGTCCTGCGTCGACGGCATCGCCACGTAATGCAGGTCGGGGAACTCGCGACGCAGCCACGGCCCGGCGTCGTCCTGGTCGCTGATCGTGTACACGCGCAGTTTCGCGACGGCGGCGCGCAACGCGTCGGGCGTGAGCGTTCGACGCGCGTCGACGAGCGCCTGCGCCAGCGTGTTCGTGCCGCCCCACGCGGTCACCCACAACGGCCGCGGATCGTCACGCATCATCGCCTTCAGCAGCATGGCGGAGCCTTCGGAGGCCTTGCCATCGCCCACTGCCGCCATCCCGTACCCAGGCTGACCCGATGCGATTGCGGCGCGAAGCGCGTCGGCCGTCGGGAAACCTGCCGCATGTTTCGCCAGCAGCGGCTGCACCTGCGTGTAAGCGCCGAGCACCTCCTTGAGCACGTCGGGCCGGACCTTGTCACGCAGCCAGGTGGACGTCGTGGCGATCAAGCCTTCGACGTCGAAGTGGTTGGCGTACACCAGGAAACGCACGAGCGACATCTGGTCGTCGGGCTCGTTGGCGATGTCGGTGAGGATCACCATGCGCACGCGCTCGACGTGCGGATCGACACGGGCCGCGAGGGGTGGCACCGGTTGCGGCTGGCGCGGGGGCTGCGCGAACGCGGCGCTTGACGTCGCGGTGACGATCGCAAGACACACGGCCGCGGGGCCGCGCACGGACAGGCTCATGCACTTCTCCTGGCAATACGGGTGGCGTGCCAGGAGCATAATCCGCTTCCGGAGCGTCTGCGTCCCATGCCCACCATCACCGTCGTCGGCAGCATCAACATGGACCTCGTCGTGCGGGCGGGGCGGTTCCCAGCGGCTGGTGAGACCCTCCTCGGCGACACGTTCGCGACCATCGCCGGCGGCAAGGGCGCCAATCAGGCAGTGGCGGCCCAGCGACTCGGCGGCCGTGTCGCCATGGTCGGGTGTGTGGGCGACGACGCATTCGGCGTGTCGATGCGGGACGGCCTCTCCGACGAGGGCATCGACGTGAGCCGGGTGGACGTCCGCGCCGGCCAGCCGAGTGGCGTCGCGCTGATCACCGTCGACGGGACCGGTGAGAACACCATCATCGTCGTGCCCGGCGCCAACGGGACGCTCTCTGGAGAAGATGTCGAAGCCGCACGCGAGATCCTTGCGAGCAGCCGCGTCTTGCTCCTGCAACTCGAGGTGCCGCTCGAGGCGGTGCAGCGAGCCGCCCGCATCGCCGCAGACGCCGGCGCCGCGGTGATTCTCAACGCGGCCCCTGCTGCCTCGCTGCCCGACACATTGATCGGGCTGGCCGAGTACGTCGTCGTCAACGAGTCCGAGATCTTCGCGCTCGCCGGCGACGCTGCCGATCGTCAGGGCGCGGTGCGGACGCTGCACGACCGCGGCGCCCGCAATGTCGTGCTGACGCTCGGCGCAGCCGGCGCGATCCTGTTTGCGGCCGATGGTGCGGTCACGACCGAGGTCGCCTTCGCCGTCGACGTCGTCGACACGACGGCGGCCGGTGACGCGTTCGTGGGTGCGTTCGCCGTCGCACTCGCCGAGGGGCTCACGGCCGCCGAGGCCCTGCGCCGAGGCAACGCGGCCGGCGCGCTGGCCGTGACGCGCGAGGGCGCGCAGCCTTCACTGCCGCGGCGCGAGGACGTCGATGCCTGGCTGGCGACGCAGCGCTGACGGCCGACGTGTGACGGGCGCTCAGCGGCTCGCGTTCTCGCGCTTCGCAAGTGCCGTCATGCGGGCTGATGCATGCGAGCGCGCCTGGCCGTCGCGACGGGTGACGATGAACGCAGCGGCATCCGGCTGGCGTTCGATCAAGGGCAGGCCGCGGTCGATGCCGACGATCCCTATCGTGGTGTCGAGGCCATCCGCGTCGATGCCGTGCCGAGACACGACGGTCACCGTGATGTCGGACGTCAGCCCCTGCCGCGATGCCGGGTCGATGACGTGCGAGTAGCGCGTGCCGTCGACATCGAGGTGCTGCTCGGCGCTGCCTGACGTCGAGACCGCCGCGTCTGTGAGCTGCAGGATCTCCGGCACGTCGGTGGCGCCGACGTCGCCCCGGTGGATGCGCACGCGCCAGCCTCGCTGCCCGGGCGGCGCCCCACTGAAGGCGAGGTCGCCGCTCACGGCCACCAAGGCACTGGACACGCCCGCCTTGCCGATGGCCGTCACGGCTTCGCTTGCCGCAAACCCCTTGCCGATGCCGCCGACGTCGAGTTGCATCCCCGCCAGGTCGAACATCACGGTGCGGCGCCCCGCGTCGAGGTGCATGTGCCGGTAGCCGGTGCGAGCCGCGGCCGTTTTCAGCGCGGCGGGGTCCGGCGGCTGGCGAGTCCGGCGGGCGTCCCTCCACAGGCGGATGACGGGGCCCTGGGTCACGTCGAACGCGCCATCGGTAGCCTCTGCCAGAGCCTGCGCACGGGCCAGCACCGTGAAGAGATCGGCGCTCACTGCGACCGGGTGGCCGACTGCTTCGCGTACGACGCTGTTCAGCTCGCTGTCGTCGACGTAGTCCGACAGCGTCGCGTTGAGGGCGCGAATGCGGTCGAAGCCGGCCGTGAAGGCCGTCCGCGCTGCCCCTTCGTCCGGTGCGTACACCGTGATGCGCACGAGCGTTCCCATGTGCGGCTCGACGCCCTCGAAGCGCTGCAGGGTCGCCGTCGCGCCTGGCGACGTGGAGGCGACGACGATGAAGAGTGCGGCGAGCGCCCCGAGCGCATGGCGAATCACGTGTCGATCGTTGGACGATGAAGCGGTCGCGCGAGACGGATCGCGGACGGTGTAGCGGCCGGATTTCATCCGGCCGAGCGGCATCACTGACCGTCGACCTGAAGGTCGACGGCTACGAAGAACAAACCATGACAGTCGACGGTCGTTGACATCGAGACGTAGGCGTCGAGCTTCCACCTTCGCGCAAGGCTACGGCGGACAGGTCAGCTCGACGCTCAGATTCTGTCGACGTTCACTGACCGTCGGACAAAGTCCGACGGCTACACGTGGGTGTTGGTGTCCGTACCCGGTCCCCCGTACCCGATACCCGGTATCCGTCTCCCGTTTCCCGGTTCCCGTCTCCCGTCTTGCGGTTTCCGGTTTCCGGTTCCCGGTTCCCGTGTCTACAACCTGAACATCTTCTTCGCGTTGTCGTGCAGCAGCTTGCGCTCGACGGCCTTGCTCGGCGCCAGCTTGCGGATCGCGGCAATCGTCTGCGCGCCCTGACACGCCGCCCCTGACCCGACGTGGTCGTTGCAGTCGCTGCCGTAGAGCAGCTTGTCCTGGTGACGTTCGAGGAATCCTCGCGTGAACGCCTCGTCGCGCGTGAGGGCGTTCAGCCCCGACCCTGCCGAGAGGTCGCCGAACATGTTGGGATAGTCGGCGAGGTACTTGTCGGTGAGCCCGCCGGGCGTGACGGCACCTTTCGGGTAGAGCACCGTCTGGTCGGCGTGCCGGAGGTCGACATTCGCCCACCACGTCTGCGCGTGCCCGATGAAGGTGACGCGCGGGTACTGCTTCAGGACCGCACCGAACCGTTCGAAGCCGTGGTTGTAGCGCCCGTACTGCCAGTGCATCAGCACCGGGACCTGCCGCTCCTCGGCCAGCCGGTAGATGGCGTGCATCTCGGGCGCGTCGCAGGCGAGTCCGAACTTCTGTTCCGCGATCAGGAGCGCGCCGCGCGAGAGCTGGCGGCGGATCTCGTCGAGCGCGCCATCCACGTCGGGCACCTCGTTGGCCCCGAAGAGGAACTCCCCGGGGTGGGCTTGCGCGAACGCATAGCACTCGTCGTTGCCGAGCGCCTGCGCCTGCAGGCCATTGGACGTGCCGTCGTGGGTCGACGGGCGCGTCGCCGGGCGACCCGCCGGCAACAGGATCGTCTTCGTGATGCCCATCGCCCGCTGATGCGCCAGCAGGACGTCGTCCGGACGTCCGCTGTAGCCGACGTGCTGGTGGATGTCTATGATGGGCGCATCCTGTGCCGTGGCCCGAGCGGGCCACGCGGCGGCCATGGCGGCGGCCGAGGCCCCAGCCACGAACGCGCGGCGTGAAATGGTCGGGCCGTTGACTGAGGCGCAGCGACGGTTCGCCTGATCCATGCGGCACATTCTGACGCGCCAGTTCCCACTCCTGCTACTGCTTCTCGCGTTGCGCCCCGGCGTCTCGGCGCAGCCCGGCTCCTTGCCCGTATGGCGACCAGGCGTGCAGAAGGTCGACGACGCCTCCCCGGCCCTCTCGCCGGCTGAGGAACAGAAGCGCTTCTTCCTGGCACTCGGCTACCGTATCGAGCTGGTTGCGGCCGAACCTCTCGTCCAGGATCCGATCTCCATCGACTGGGATCCGAGCGGCCGTCTCTGGGTGGTCGAGATTCCGGGCTTCATGCGCGACATCGCCGCCACTGGCGAGCACGACCCGACCGGCCGCATCGTCGTCCTCGAGGACACCGATGGAGACGGCCGCATGGACCGACGCACGGTGTTCGCCGACGGACTCGTGCTGCCGCGCACCGTGAAGGTGCTCGAGCATGGTGTGCTGGTGGCCGAGCCGCCCGACGTGTGGCTGATGCGCGACACGAACGGCGATCTGGAGGCCGACACGAAGGACCGGGTCACCAGCGAGTACGGTCATCGCGAGGTGGACGTCGAGAACAACGCCAACGGCTTCGACTGGGGCCTCGACAACCGGCTCCGCAGCGCCGGCCAGTCGCGCCTGCACTTCCAGTGGCGTGGCGGCACCCTCCAGCCGGGCGCGTCGCCCATTCGCGGCCAGTGGGGCGTCTCCCACGACGACGTCGGCCGGACCTACCGCAACAGCAACGAGTCGGCGCTGCACGTCGACCTCGTCGCCGGTGAGTACTTCGCGCGACATCCCGGGCTGCTCCGCACCCGTGGCAGCTACGAGCGGCTGTCGATGCCCGACAACGACCTCAACGCGGTCTGGCCGGTGCGCCCCACGCCCGGCATCAACCGCGGCTATCAGGCCGGCATCCGGCGCGACGACGGCACGATCGCGCGCCACACGTCCGTATGCACGCCGCTCGTCGTCCGCGGCGACCGCGTGCCTGGCCTGGCGGGCAACGTGCTGGTCGCCGATCCGGCCGTCAACCTCGTGAGTCGCATCGTGCTGCGCGACGATGGCGCGACGGTGCGGGCGTCGAAGGGCTGGCCCGACGCGGAGTTCCTCGCGTCGACCGACGAGCGCTTCCGGCCCGTCTACCTCTCCAACGCGCCGGACGGCGCCGTCTACCTGGTCGATCTGTATCGCGGCGTCGTCGAACATCGCCTGTCGCTGACGACGTATCTCAAGCGCTACATCGAGGAACGACAGCTGATCGAGCCGCGGGCGATGGGTCGCATCTGGCGCATCGTGGACGACTCGTCGTCGCGCGATATCAGCCCGGTGCCGACGCGCACCGGGGCAGAGTTGGTGACCCTGCTCTCGCACCCGAACGGATGGCGGCGCGACACGGCGCAGCGGCTGCTCGTGGAGCGTGGGGATGCGGCGGTCGTGCCGGCGTTGACCTCACTCGCACGACAGGCGCCGGACGAGCGGACGCGGCTGCATGCGCTCTGGACGCTCGATGGCCTCGACGCGATCACCGAGCCAATCGTGATGTCGGCGATCGGTGACGCGTCGGCTCACGTGCGCGCGACCGCTGTCAGGCTGGCCGAGCGATGGACGGCGGCGATGCCCGACGACGTGCTGACGGCCGTCGAGCGCCGGATTGACGATGCGGATGCGCGCGTCCGACTGCAGGTGGCGGCAACACTCGGTGCGATGACGCCAGGTGATCGCACGACCGCGGCGTTGGCCCGGCTGCTCTCCAGCCACGCCGACGATCCGATCCTCGTGGACGTGGCCATCTCCGGCGCACGAGGCGCGGAGGCGGCGCTGCTCACGCATCTCACCTCGCCGGCGGCAAGACCGGCGGCCGAGATGCTGGCCGCGACGATGTTCCGCGGCGGCCGTGACGCCGACGCGCAGACCTGGCTGTCGCGGGTGGCCGACGCAGGGACGCCCACGTGGCAGCGCGAGGCGCTGATGCATGGGGCAGAGATTGGCATCCTCGGCGCGCCCATTCCGGGTCAGCTGCCACCGCTGCCGACCGCCACGGGCGTGACGTGTCCGACCTGCCCGGGCGGTCGCCAGAGTGCCGGCGGCGACTACGCATTCGAGTGGCCCGAGTTCGCCAAGACGTACACCCGTCCCGGCGCCGCAACGCCACCCCTGCGGCTCGCGCGCCAGCCGGAGGCCTTCACGCGTTTGGCCACCGAAGCCACGCCGCTCGGCAAGCAGGCCGCGGCGGTGCTCACGCGTATCACGTGGCCGGGCAAGCCTGGGGACGAGGCGGCACCGCCGCCGCTGACGACGGAGGAGCAGGCGCGCTTCGAGAGCGGTCGCAAGGTGTACGAGAGCCTCTGCCAGGCCTGCCATCAGCCCGATGGACGCGGTGCGCCCGGGCGCGCCGCCAGCCTGGTCGGGTCGGCCATCGCGCTCGGCGACCCGCGCAACCCGATCCGCGTGCTGCTGAATGGTAAGGAAGGGCGTACGGGCTTGATGCCGCCGATCGGCGCATCGCTGGACGATGCACAGATTGCCAGCGTGTTGACCTACGTCCGTCGTGAATGGGGGCATGGGGCGACTCCGGTCACCCCGGCCCTCGTGCAGAGCGAGCGGGCCGCGACCCGCAATCGGGCGCGGCCCTGGACCGACGACGAGTTGCGCTAGCCGGCCCCGGCCGTCAGGGGTTCCAGCCGATGTCACGGAGCAGTGGCAGCGTCAGGTCGCGCGGCGGCGCCACCGTGTGCAGCAGGTCGTCGCTGATGAACGGTTCCATGAGCTGATTCGGCGAGGCGATCGTGTCCCAGTGCGATACCGAGGAACCGGGATCGACGGGGCTCGGGGTGTACACCAGGACCCGACCGAGTGCGTCGGTGCCGGCCAGCACGGTCGGGTCGACGCCGATGGTAGCGCGCAGGCCGGACCGGGTGCGAGACCGCGTCCGAAGCGCGGCCTTCAGGATCCCTCCATCGGCTTGGGTGATGCGCACTGCCGGAATCGTGATGGACGGATCGATCCCGCCCAGCGACGGCGGCGGCCCACCGGCGACCGTGTCGGCGACGATCATGCCGATCGCGCCTGCCGCCTGCACCGACAGTGCCTTTTGCGTGAAGGCGCAGCCACCGCGATCGACGAGCGCAATCTTGCCGGCCACGGCCAGCGTGTTGGCGGCATTGAGCGGCGTACAGGCGAGACCGATGCCGTTGGCCTGGTCGACCACCGGCATCACCTCGCCGGTCACGCCGGGCGAACCGGGGGGCGGACCGAACGAGGCCGTGCCCACGAGGTAAGCGCCCGCGATCGCGGTAGGCGCAATCACCCGCAATTCGGCCGTGCCTGCGTCGAGGACGTCGGGGGCGGCCCGAGTCACGTGCGCCCCGGTCCAGGCCACGCGCCTCGCGTTGACGGCGGATACGGCCCGCTGCGCCGGGGTCATGCTGGTCCAGGCAAGCTCCTGCGTCGCGTCATAGAGGAAGTGGTCGTAGACGGAGGGGTAACCGGCCAGGTACTCCCCCGTCTCCGGATCCGTGGTCGACAGGAACCCGAGCCCGTGACTGAACTCGTGCAAGAGGACCGTGACGAGATCGTTGGCGCTGCCATGGTTGTTGTCCAGGCCGAGGTAGAAGGGCGAACCCTCGAGGCAACCCGGCTTGCCGAGTTCGGAGTTGAACAACGCCACCATGTCGTAGTCGGTTGGATCGAGATC
>DATJTM010000288.1:0-2847 GCA_035503395.1 Luteitalea sp. | reverse complement strand
CGGCGCCGGTGCCGCGGCCGCCGCAGCCGATCAGGGCGATCTGGATGGTGTTGCTCTCCGCGCCATGGACGGCCGGCGCGTTCAGCGTGGCCAGGGTCGAGGCCGCGGCGACCTGGCCGAGGCGTTGCGCGAAGCCGCGCCGTGACAGTTCACTCTGCGCACTCATGGTGCAGTCCTCCTGAAACCTGGGCAGCGTCGCGGCCGCCGACTTCCCTCTGGGGATGGGCTCAAGCATAGCCCCGAAACGGTCCGGCTGGCACGCCGCATCGGCTACCATCGCAGCATGAGCAGTGGGGAAGGCGCACCGAAGAGCCGTCTCGAACTCGTGATGGAGAAGCTCCGTCAGCAAGACGCGGAGAAGGGCATCGTGCCCGTCACCCTGACCGACGCGCAGCGGGAGGCGATCGCGCAGCAGAAGCGGGTGCACGAGGCGCGCGTGGCGCAGCGCCGCATCGAACACCAGGCGGCGACGGCATCGACGTTCGACCCGACCGCGGCGCTCGAGCGCGAGCAGGAACTGCGGCGCGACCTCGATCGCTTCGACCGCGAGCACGAGGAGAAGCTCGCGCGCCTGCGGCGCGGCGAGTAGATCGATCAGGCGTCGCCCGACCGCGGCACGAAGCTGACCGCCGCCAGGCGCCATCGACGCTCGGGCGGGCCCGGCCACAGCCGATCGAGGTCGAGCACCGTGGGCGGGTCCACCTCGGAGACTTCGGCCCTGATGTAGCGTCCGGTGTCGCGGACGCGCACGACGGCGCCTGGAAAGTCACGACGCAGCGCCTCGATCAGGGCGCGCGCATCGTCGGCCAGGTCGGTGCCGTCGAGGCTGCGTGGCGCCCCGTCGATCAGTTCCGCCGATGCGGTGCGCAACGCACCGATGCCGTCGTGCAGGATGCTGAACGAGATCACGCCGGCGGCCAGTGCATCAGCCCACCACAGGCCCAGGCCGACGCCGAGCACGCCCGCGGCCCCTGCCGCACCGGTCATCCAGTCCGCCTTCTGCATCATCGCGTCGGTGTGCAGCACCTTGTCCTGCAGCCGCCGCGCGAGCGGCAACTTCCGCCGGGCCAGCAGCACCGGCGGGATCACCGAGTAGAGCAGCGCGCCGATCATCAGCCAGCCAGACCAGACGGTGGTGTTGCCGACCGCCAGCGGCAGGATCGACACGTGTTCGCGTTGCGCCAGCGTTCGCAGGCTCTCGACGAGCAGAAAGCCGCCCATCCCGCTCAGTGCGACCGCCGAGACCAGGAACGCGATGCCGTTGGCGCGCAGGAAACCATGCGGGAAGCGCTCGTTGGGCGCGCGCCCTTCCTGGCGCAGGGCCACCAGGAACACGACCGCCGGGATGAGGCTCAGGATGTCTTCCAGCCAGGCCGTCTTCATCGCCTGGCTCGATCCGGCCGTGGCCCCGACGATCGCGATGACCGAGATCATCCAGCCGATGGTCCACCAGGCCAGCCGGCGGGCCTGCCGGAGGTCGTCGCCGAGTGGGCCTGTCAGCGGACTGCTCATCGCGCCGCTCCGTTGATGCGGGTCACCTCGTCGAACAAGACCGCGAGCCACGCGTTCTCCCCATGGCGCCCGGCGACTGCGAGGACGGTCGCCGCCTCGCCATGCGCGGCGGCGCGGAGCGGAGGCAACATCGTGACGTGTTCGCGCCACGGGCTCCGCTCGGCGAGTTCGCCGATGACGAGGTCGAGTCGACCGGCTTCGAGTTCCGACAACAGCCGCTCGGCGGCGCCAACGGTCACTGCCGGACTGGCGTTGGTCCGGCGGCTCACGCCGTCGAGGAACGCCTCGTGATGGCGGCGATCGGTCGCGTGCGGCCCGGGCGCGATCACGCCCACACTGAACGTGCGGGCCTCCCTGACCCGTTCGAGCGTGCCGTCCGGATCGCGAGGGACAGCTGCACAGGCGCTCGCCCCGACAAGTAGCACCAGCCCGATTCCCCGACAGCGGCTCGAACTCGACATTGCGCGAAAGTCTCTCGTTGGGCAGAATTTTCTACCCAACCCTAACCCAAGCGGATATAAGTACGCTCCAGCCATCGTGCCAGCGACTCGCTCCCGTTCTTTCGCCCGTGATTGTGGAGGTTCGTCGGCCTCGCCGGTCAGTGTGTCCCGTGCGCCTGCTGCCGGTGATCGCCGCCGGGAGCCTCGCGCACAGGGCGGTCGACGGTGAGCTGGCCTCGCGCCGTCGACCTCACGAGCCCGGGCGCCCACGAACTGTGGGTGGCCGAATCCCGCACCGGCGCCCGCGTCACCTGCATCCTGGTCGTGGAGTTCGCGCTGCCCCTGCGCCTGCGCTACGTCGGCGCCGAGGCAGGGCCACGCGAGCGTGTCTGCTGGGGCTACGTCGAAGCGCTGATCGCCAGCGACCAGAGCCTGACGGCGTTGATGGCTCTCGGCTGGCACCGCCTGTCCGACGATGGAGGCGCAGCCACGCAGCGCCGCCTGGACGGCTTCGACGCGGCTGCCGCCGACCTGCGCGCGCGTCGCGCCTGACCTCCTCCGAACCAGCGACACGGCTTCCGACAACGGCAGCGATTCTCACGGTCGGGTGGCGTCGGGCTGCGTCAACAATCGACGCACCCTCTCTTTCGAGAGCCGCTCCGCCGGCGACCGCGCCGGTGTCGTCGCCCACTGATGTACCTGCCGGGCGGTGACGACGTGCGTCGTCACGACGTGACTGACTTCGACGCGCAGCGGCGTCAGGGGCGCCACTGCCGGCGTCCACGGTTGTCCCTCGAATCCCCGCAGCGCGAGCGCCGCCGCTTCATACAGCGAATGCGCCGTGACCAGCACGCTGTGCCTCACTCCCTGGGCGTCGTCGAAACTCACGCGGCAG
>DATJTM010000287.1:0-6442 GCA_035503395.1 Luteitalea sp. | reverse complement strand
GTCGTTCGTCGTTCGTCGTTCGTCGTTCGTCGTTCGTCGTTCGTCGTTCGTCGTTCGTCGTTCGTCGTTCGTCGTTCGTCGTTCGTCGTTCGTCGTTCGTCGTTCGTCGTTCGTCGTTCGTCGTTCGTCGTTCGTCGTTCTCAGGTAGCCCGTAGCCCGTAGCCTGTAGCCTGTAGGCCCCGTCGGCTGTGGTTCACAGAAATGGTTCGTCCGCAGCGATGAAGTCGACCGGCACTTCGCTGAGGAACGGCTTCAGCCATTCGGCGCAGTACGACATCCCCGCCTGCTCCGACACGACGTGGTTGATCATGATGAGGGCCTTCGGCAGGCCCGACGCGATCTGGTCCTGCACATACTCGACCAACTCCCATTCGCGCGTCTCGCCGACGATGATCACGTCGATACCGGGCTGCGCGGCGGTCTCGATCAGCCGCGGCATCAGGCTCGCGTAGCCCCAGCTGGCGGCGACGCGCCGTACCGGCAACTGCGGATTGCCGACCACCCGCATCGATTGCACCTTCAAGCTGCCTTCCATCGTCTTCACGAGCGCACCGAGCGTCGTCGCAGGCAGGGCGAACTGGTTACGCTGGCCGTCGATCGCGTATCGCTGCCAGCCGAGCGCGCGAGCCATCCCGGTGGCGATGCCGTCGGGCGTCATGCGATGCCAGTGATCGTGGAAGCGGAAAACGACGAGATCGTTGGCGGTGATGAAGTCGCGCTTGTGGCGGTAGGTCGGGTCGTTGGCAATCGCCTCGGTGGTGTCCTGGTGCGACCAGAACGTCGGCTCGTGGGTGATCACGAGGTTGCGACCGGCGCGAGCGGCGCGCTGCAGCACCTGATAGGTCGCCATCATCGTCGTCGCCACGCCGCGGACCGGCGCGTCGGGACGCCCGGCGACGATGCGGTCGACGGTTTCGGTCATCCACGGGATGCCGACCTGCTTCTGGATGCGGGCGACCACGTCCTGCGCGGTGAGCGTCGGCCGGGCCTGCCCGGCCAGGCCCGCCACGCCTACGGCGTGCAGGAACGACCGTCTTGTCAGGGACATGCGGCGCATTCTGTCACGGCCTCGAGCCAGCCGGTCAGACGGGCCTCGCCGGGCGGAAACGGCCGGAAAACGTCGGGTGAGTCATAAGGGGCGCGCGCGCCGCGGGAGAGGGTTTCGGACAGGTGAGCGTCTCGCGTATCTTCTAGGGCTGGTGTCTACTCTCGCTTCGCTTCCGACGTCTGACCTCGCCGCCCTTCACGCCGACATCCGGAGCCGCTACGACGCGTTCCGTCAGCGCGGTCTCGCGCTCGACCTGACGCGCGGCAAGCCGGCGAGCGAGCAGCTCGACCTGTCCAATGCCCTGCTCGGCCTGCCGGGCGAGGCGGATTACCTCGCGGCCGACAGGACGGACACTCGCAACTACGGCGGCCTGCAGGGCCTGCCCGAACTGCGCGCCCTGCTGGCGCCGGTGTTCGGCGCGACCGCCGCGCAGGTCGTCATCGGCGACAACTCGAGCCTCGCGCTGATGCACGACGCGATTGCCTTCAGCCTGCTCAAGGGCACGGTCGGCAGCCCGCAGCCGTGGTCGAAGGAGTCGCGCGTCGCGTTCATCTGTCCCGTGCCCGGCTACGACCGCCATTTCGCGATCTGCCAGGACTTCGGCATCGAGATGATCAACGTGCCGCTCGGCGCCGACGGTCCGGACATGGACGCCGTCGAGCAACTGGTGGCGGCCGATCCTGCCATCAAGGGCATGTGGTGCGTGCCCAAGTACAGCAACCCGTCGGGCGCGGTCTACTCCGATGCGGTGATCGAACGCCTCGCGGCGATGAAGACGGCGGCGCCGGATTTCCGCATCTTCTGGGACAACGCTTACGCGGTGCACCACCTGACCGACGAGCGCATCGAGATCGCCAGCCTGATCGAGGCCTGCGCGCGTCACGGCCACGCCGATCGCGCCTTCGTGTTCGGCTCGACGTCGAAGATCACGCTGGCCGGCGCCGGCGTCTCGCTCTTCGCGTCATCGGCCGAGAACGTCACGTGGCTGCTGGCGCGGATGGGCAAGCGCACCATCGGCAGCGACAAGGTCAACCAGCTGCGTCACGTGCGCTACCTGCGCGACACGGAAGGTCTGTTGTCGCTGATGGACAAGCACCGCGCCATCGTCGCGCCGAAGTTCGCGGCGGTGGCCGAGGCGTTCGAGCAGCACCTGGGCGGCACTGGCGTGGCGTCCTGGCTGGTGCCGAAGGGTGGCTACTTCATCAGCCTCGATGTGCTCGACGGCTGCGCGAAGGCGTTCGTGAAGGCCGCCAAGGAGGCCGGCGTGGAGTTGACGCCGGCCGGGGCCACGCACCCGTTCGGCAAGGATCCCCACGATCGCACGGTGCGGATCGCGCCGTCGTTCCCGGATCTCGCGACGGTGAAGGTGGCGGCTGAAGGCGTGGCGCTGAGTGCGCTGCTGATCACGTCCGGCGCACTGCTGCAGCAGCGCGCCGGCACGATCGCGCCTCAGAAGGCGTAGGCGACTCAGTCTTCCAGTTCGAACGTCAGCGAGACGTTCATCACGACGTTCACCGGCTTGCCGTTGAGAAGAGTCGGGGTGAACTCCCAGCCTCGCACGGCCTCGAGGGCGGCCACCGCGAAATCGGGGTGCACGTCGGCCGTGAGCAGCCGCGCGTTGGTGACCTTGCCATTGGTGTCGATCGTCGCTTCGATCGGCACCACGCCCTCCCGGCCCGCATCCCGCATCGACGCCGGGTAGACCGGCTTGACGTCCTTCGTCTTCTTCGGCGGCTTGATGTTGCCACCGACCCGCACCGGCGCCGGTCCGGCAGCCGTGGGCTGCGCTGCCGCCGTCCGCTTCTGGCGGATGACGATCGTCTCCCGCAGATCACCCACCTGCAGCGTGATCGCGCGGTCGTAGTCGTCATCGGAGTCCAGCGTCACCTGCTGGTTGAACTCCTTGAACCCTCTCACCTCAGCCTTCAAGGTGTACGTGCCGGGCGCGACGGCGGCGAAGACGAACCGGCCGGCCGCATCGGTGGCGGCTTCGACGGCGGGCGCCGCATCGCCGGCCTTGAGCGTCAAGTGCACACCCGGCAGCACCGCGCCGGTCGGATCGAAGATGACCCCCTCGAGGGCCCTGGTGCTTTGCGCGCCGCGCAGCGCGGCAATCGAGGCGGTCACGACGAGGCAGCTGACGGCGATGGCGGAGATGGTGCGGCGGGTCAGGCCCGCGCGGTCGAGACGTGGATTCAACATGGCAATGATCCTTTGCTGGAGTGTGGACGGGCGTGCCATCGGCGTGGCGATGGCGGCATCGACGCGGTGGGGCTGGAACACACGCGCCACGGCGAGCAGGTGCGAGGCATAGGTCTGCGGCGGGACCCCGCGGGCCAGCACCGCGTCGTCGCAGGCCTGCTCGGCGTGCAGCGCGAGGCGACGGCAGGCAACCCAGGCGAGCGGGTTCCACCACAACAGGTTGCGGACGGCGACGGCGGCGATCTGGAGCGGCCAGTCGTGCCGCCGTACGTGTGCGAGTTCATGGGCGAGGACGGCGTGAATCCGCTCGGCAGGCCAGTCGAGCGCGGCGGCCGGCACCAGCACACAGGGACGACGCCAGCCCCAGGTGGCGAGCAGATCGCCGCGCGGGCTGTGGCGCAGGTCGACGTGCCGGTCGAGGCCTCCCTCGTCCAGCACCTGCGCAAGCCCCTCACGCCAGTTCGCCTGCCGGACCGGCCGAGTCCGCCGGGTGGCGACCGCGAGATGGCCGATCGCAACGGCCAGCCAGCACAGTCCAGCCACGGCTCCGGCCAGCCACGCGATGCCGATCCACTGCATGGCGACGTCGGCCGATGGCGCCAGGACCGAGGTGGCCACCGCCGACTCGCTGGCGTCCTCGCTGGCGCCACCAGAGGCGTCAGCAGAGTCTGACGTGACGACAGCGGTGAGCATCTCGCCCGGCGCGGCAGCCCGCTGCGACGACGGCCAGGCCACTTCGATCGGCGGCAATGCCCGTCCCAGCGGACCGACGAGGGGCGCCGCCAGCAGTGTGGCGGCCAGCACCGCGTGCCGGAGTGCCGGCGAACGGTGGCGGAGGAACATCGACGCCAGCAGGCCGGCCGCGAGGACGGCGCTGCTGCGCAGGGCGTAGTCGAGTAGCGGGGTCACAGGGCCTCCTCGCGGGCGCGCTTGAGGAGTGACTCGAGCTGAGCGATCTCGTCGGACGACAGCCGGGCCGCGTCGTTGCCGAGCAGGGCGGCGACGACCTTGGCGCTCGAACCGTCGAAGAACGTGTCGACGAGATGCTTGAGCGCCGAGCGGCGGGCCGAATGCCGCGGCACGGTCGGCGCGTACACGTAGCGGAGGCCGATCTCCTCGTGCACGACGTGGCCCTTGCCCTCGAGCACGCGGAGCTGGGTGCGTACCGTGGAGTAGCTGGGCGCGCCGGGCAGTTCGGCGAGTACCTCGGCGGCGGTGGCGCGACCGAGGCGGTACAGCGCGTCCATGATCAGCCGCTCCCGCTTGGTCAGGTCCTTGTGTGGCGTCGTCATGTTATTTTTGTAGCACCTGTGCGACAGAAATAACACGCGCCGGGCGACCTGTCAACAGGTCGGTCCGGCGCGGGACGAGCGGCCTCGAAAGGCCCGCGATCAGGCGGTCTGGGTGGGGAGGCGGGACTGGATCCAGTTCGTGATGTCGGCGATCACGGTCTCCTTGCCGACGTCGTTGAGCAGGTCGTGGGCGTGCCCGTCGTAGATCTTCAACGTCTTGTCGGCCGACCCGGCCGAGGCATGGAACTGACGGCTGCCGTCCGGACGGGTGACCTTGTCGGCGCTGCCGTGCAGGATCAGGACCGGCAGGTGGAACGTCGCGAACTCGCGTTCGAGCCGTTCGTCGGCCCGCACCATCTCGGCCACCGTCAGCGTCGGCTGCACCTCGTCGCGCACCTCCGGATCGGCCTTCATCGCCGCAATCACGGCCGGGTCGCGCGAGAAGTCGTCGATGTTCAGGCGCAGCACGTGCGTGTGCGGCACCACGTGACTGAGCCCCTTGAGCACCGTGAGCGCGATGTCAGGCGCGAAGACGCGGAAGGCAAAGCTTTCGCAAATCAGACCGGCCAGCTCCGCCTGGTGGTCCAGCGCGTAGATGCTGGAGATGACGCCGCCGGCGCTGTGGCCGAGCAGGTAGATCGGCAGGCCCGGCGTGCGCGACCGCGCCAGCGACACCACCGCGTCGACGTCGTCCTGATATTCCTGGAACGACTCGATGAAGTAGCGTTCGCCGTCCGAACGGCCGCGGCCGCGCAGGTCGAACGTGTAGACGGCGAGGCCGGTGGCGATCAACTGCTCGGCGACCCACGGGTAGTACGCGCTGTGCGAATTGAAGCCGTGGACCACGACCACGACGCCGCGCGGCGCGGCCTCGGGCAGCCACGACACCATGTGCAGCTGACGGCCATCACGGCTGCTGATGCGTTCTTCCGTCCGATTGGTGACGATTCCTTCAGGCATGTGTGACCTCGACGTGCTCAGGCCAGGGCCGCGGTTTCGACCGCGTCCGGCGACGACTGCAGTTCACCACGGAGAAACGCCAGAAGGTCGGCGTTCAATCGATCGCGGTGGGTATCGGTGATGCCGTGCGGGGCGCCCGGATAGATCTTCAACGTCGCCTGAGGAATCAGCGCTGTCGACACGCGCGCGGCACGGCCGATTGGCACGATCTGATCGTCGTCGCCATGCAGCACCAGTGTCGGCACGTCGAACTTCTTCAGGTCCTCGGTGAAATCGGTCTCCGAGAACGCCTTGATGCAGTCGTAGGCGTTCTTGTGCCCCGCCATCATGCTCTGGAGCCAGAAGGCGTCGATGACGCCCTGAGAGGCCACCGCGCCGGGCCGGTTGTAGCCGAAGAACGGGCCGCTCGCGAGCGTGCGGTAGAGCAGCGAACGGTCGGCCAGCGAGCCGGCCCGCAACCCGTCGAACACCTCGATCGGCACGCCGTCCGGATTGGCGGCTGTCTTGACCATCAGCGGCGGTACCGCGGAGATCAAGCCAGCCGCCTTGACGCGCGCCGTGCCGTGACGGCCGATGTAACGCGCCACCTCCCCACCGCCGGTCGAGAAGCCGAACAGCGTCGCGTCCTTCAGGTCGAGCGCCTCGATCAGCGTCGCGAGGTCGTCGGCATACGTGTCCATCTCGTTGCCGTCCCACGGCTGGCTCGAGCGGCCGTGGCCGCGCCGGTCGTGCGCGATGCAGCGGTAGCCGTGCGCGGCCAGGTGGTACATCTGCGCTTCCCAGCTGTCTGCCGTAAGCGGCCAGCCGTGGCTGAAGACGACCGGCTGGCCGGTGCCCCAGTCCTTGTAAAAGATCTCCGTGCCGTCGGAGGTGGTGATTGTGCCCATTCTGTTGCTTCCTTTCTCATAATGAACACCCTGTGGTGTTCCACTTTTCATCG
>DATJTM010000286.1:0-5036 GCA_035503395.1 Luteitalea sp. | reverse complement strand
GCCGGTGAGCATCAGACCGTACAGGATGAAGATGCCGTACGGACGCACCTGATCCCACTGGTAGGCGAGGTGGCGTGGCAGCAGGGCCGCGACGACGTTGCTGCCATCCAGCGGCGGCACCGGCAGCATGTTGAACACCGCCAGGAAGATGTTGATGGTGAAGAACTGCTGCGCGAACAGGAACAGCGGCTCGACGAGCGAGATGTTGCCGACCGCCCCCGGGATGAACGGGAGGGCCCGCACGACGAGGCTGGCAAAGATCGCCAGCAGGATGTTGCTGGCCGGCCCCGCGAGCGCGATCCACATGAAGTCGCGCCGAAAATTCTTCAGGTAGCGGCCATCGACCGGCACCGGCTTCGCCCACCCGATGATGGGCACCCCGGCAAACGTCGCCACGAGGGGCAACAGGATGGTGCCGATCGGGTCGATGTGCACCGCTGGATTGAGCGACAACCGGCCCTGCAGTCGCGCCGTCGGGTCGCCCAGCTGGTTGGCCGCCCACGCGTGTGCCGCCTCGTGCACGGTGAGGGCGAGCAGCAATCCGATGAAACCGAGAATTAGGTAACCGATATCCACAGCAGGCAAAGAGGATAGGGTACCAGACGCATGAGCGGGAACCGGGAACCGGGAACCGGGAACCGGGAACCGGGAACCGGGAACCGGGAACCGGGAACCGGGAACCGGGAACCGGGAACCGGGAACCGGGAACCGGGAACCGGTCAGGACTCAGGGACGGTAGGTAGATAGGGCCCGTTGTCCCAACGCGGCCCTGCCTCGGCTGAGCACCAACTGGGCCGGCTGGCCGCGACGAACGACGCGTGAGCGTGGGCAGGAGGTCAGCGGGCCCCAGTCGCGAAATGCCGGAGGACGACGTCGGCGACCTTGGCGCCGACGACGGCCGTCAGATCTTCGCGACTGGCGCGACGGACGCCGGCCAGGCTGCCGAAGGTCGTCAACAGCTGCTTGCGTCGACGCGGACCGATCTGCGCGATGTCGTCCAGTTCCGACCGCAGGTCCCGGTTCTGCCGCGCGGTCCGATGGAAGGTGACGGCGAACCGATGGGCCTCGTCGCGGATGCGCTGCAGCAGCCTGAGAGCCGGGGTGCCCTGCCCGAAGGCGATCGGCTCGTCGCGATCCCGGGTGAAGACCAGTTCCTCCTGCTTGGCCAGGCCGACCGCCACCAGATGATCCAGACCAAGTGACTCGAGCGCCGCATATGCCGCATTGAGCTGGCCCTTGCCGCCGTCAATCACGATCAGGTCCGGCCATGGCCCATCGTCTGCCGCCACCTTGCGGTAGCGACGCGTGACCACCTGCTGCATGGCCGCGAAGTCGTCCAGGAACCGCGCATCGGCTCCGCCTCGGTGCGCACGACGGCCTTCGTCGTTCGGCTTTCGGCCTTCGGAATTGCTCACACCGGGCAGGTCGGCGCTGGTGCCGCCGGTCACGCCTTGCGACGCAAAGTCTGATGTGAACTCGTTAGTCATGCTGGTCGCGCTACGGACCGCCTCGTCCCCACCGTCGCCTTCCGTGCGACTGCCGACTGCCCCCTGCCGACTGCCGTCCTCTTCCCCGTGCCCTGTTCCCGTATCCCGGTTCCCGTCCTCTTTCCTGATCCGGAACTTCCTGTACTCCGACCGCTTCATCCGCCCGTCCTGGCAGACGACCATCGAGGCGACGGTCTCGGCGCCCTGCAGGGTGGAGATGTCGAAGCAGTCGATGCGCCGCGGCAGCGCCGGCAGGCCGAGTGCCGCCTGGACGGTCTCGAGCGCCTCATAGTTGGCAGCGCCGTCGGCGTTGAAGCGCGAGTCGTAGGAGAGCGACGCGTTGCGCTCCGCCAGGTCCAGCAGCGCGCGCTTGTCGCCACGCTGGGGCACGAGCACGGCCACCTGTCGTCCCGCTCGGGCCGACAGCCACTCCGACAGCAGGTCCATGTCGGGCAGCGCCACCGGCAACAGCACTTCGGGCGGCGGCGCGTGGTCTGCGTACAGGTGCGTGACGGCCGCTTCGAGCAGGTCTTCGAGCTTCGCGTCGCGGGCCTGATCGGCGTTGGTCACCAGTTCGACGCGGTCCACGACGCGCCCTGAGCGCACCTGGAACGCCTGCACGACGGCACCCGCCGGGCCGATCTTGGCGCCCAGGGCATCGCGGTCGCCCATGCGGGGCGTCGCCATCTTCTGCTGCCGGTCGCGCAGCGTCTCCAGCGTGCGGATGGTGTCCCGCAGTTGCGCGGCCTGCTCGTAACGCTCCTCGTCGGAGGCGGCATACATTCGCGATTCGAGGTCGTCGACGAGTTCGTCGGTGCGGCCATCGAGCAGCAGCCGCGCGTCGCGGACGGCGTGCTGGTACTGCTCCGCCGAGCAGATCGACGCCACGCACGGCGCCAGGCAGCGCTTGATGTCGTACTCGAGGCACGGACGTCCGCGCTGGCCGGTGATCACCTCGCGGCACGAGCGGATGCCGAACAACTTGTGCGACAGGCTGCGCGTCTGCCAGGCCAGCGACGCCGGCATGAACGGACCAGCGTAGTAGTCGCCGTCGTTGGCGACCCGACGCACGACGGACACGCGGGGGAACGCCTCGGACTCGCTCAGGCGCAGGTACGGGTACGTCTTGTCGTCGCGAAGCTTGATGTTGTACTTCGGCGATCGCTCCTTGATGAGGTTGTTCTCGAGCGCCAGCGCCTCGACGACCGAGTCGGTGACGATGACGTCGAGGCCGGCGATCTCCTCGAGCAGGGCTTCCGTCTTGCCGTCGATGCCACGGGCGCCGAGATAGCTGCGCACGCGATCGCGCAGCGCCCGCGCCTTGCCGACGTAGATGGTCTCGCCGGCTCGGTTCCGGTACAGATAGACCCCCGGCTGTTCGGGCAGCCGTGCAATCTGAGGCTTGAGATCTTCGATGGCCATGACGTGGGGGCGGACGCCAGCCCGGCACTGCGAGCGCCGGGTCGGTTGCAGCAGGAACCCGGACCCTCCATTATAGCGACGGGCAAATGGGCTTCACGGGCGCCATCGGCGCGATTTTCATGTTCCCGCTGCGCGCCATCATCCGGCTGTGCGTGGCGCTTCGCATCCACCCCAACGTCCTCACGTTGATCGGCGTCTGCATCAACCTGGCCGCCGCGTGGGCCCTGGCTCTTGGACGCTTCGTGCTGGCCGGCGGGATCATGGTCGCCGCCAACCTGTTCGACTTCATCGACGGCAAGGTGGCGCACGAGTCCGGCACGGCGAGCGAGTTCGGCGGCTTCTGGGATTCGGTGATGGACCGCTTCTCGGACCTCGCGCTGTTCCTCGGCCTCGTCTATCTCTACGGCAGCCTGCAGCGGCCCGATTACGTGCTGGTCACCGCACTCGCGATGATCTTCACGGTGCTCACCAGCTACACGCGGGCTCGCGCCGAATCGCTCATCGAGAAGTGCAAGGTCGGCTTCATGGAGCGCCCCGAGCGCATCGTGCTCTTCATGATCGGCGCCTTCACCAACCGCATGGCCGCCGTCCTGTGGGTGATTCTCGTGTTGTCGGTGCTGTCGGTCGCCGGCCGCATCTTCCACACGTGGCGCGAGCTCGAAGGTCGGCGGGTGCCGGCATGAGCGCCAAGCCGCCCATCGAGGAACGCCTGCCGCTGCCGCTGCTGTTCTTCTTCCGGTTGTTCTACTGGAACTACGAACGCACCACGGTGCCGTACGACCTGATGGTGATCGCCATCCTGGCGTTCGTGTGGCTCACGCCACCCGACTGGCTGCGCGACCCGACCGCGCACGGGCTCGGCCTCCTCGGGTATTTCCTCGGCCGATAATCCCAACCCTGCTGCTCGCGCTTGATCAGGCGGCCCTGCTTCCGCTAGAAGGACAGCAGTGCCGCAGTCGCTGCTGTCCCACGTCCTCGTCCTGCTCGGCGCGGGATTCCTGGTGGCGAACGTGTGGCTGCTCGTCGACGTCGTCCGGTTCTTCCGGATGCGCTCACGGGCCGTACTGACCTGGCCGGGCGAGCCGCCCCGCTACTACGGCCTCATCCTCGGCATGGCCGCCATCCTCGGCGTCGTGCTGCTCGTCAAGCTCGCCTACCTCAATCTGCCGCCGACCGAGGTCTTCGGCGAAGCGATGATGCTCACCTACTACGGGTATCTCGTGCCGCTGACGACGCGAATCGGGCGGGGGTTCTACGAGGAAGGGGTCTGGGTGGACAACGGCTTCGTGCCGTACCACAAGATCGGCGGCCTCAGCTGGCGCGAGGGCGAGCAGCTGACGCTGCTGCTCATTCCCCGGATGCAGCAGGTGGCGCGCAAGCTGGTCGTGCCGCCACCGTTCTACGGCGCCGCGCGACGCCTGCTACGCGACAAGATCGCAGGCCACGACATCGACTTCTGGGGCAAGGCGCTGGACCTGGGCGCCCACGATGAACGGGACGACGCCTAGCACACGCCGAGTTTCGCATGACACGGGGTAGCCAGGCAGGGCCGTTGTCCCAATGCGGCCCGTCGGCTGTGGCTCTCGACAGTGCGCCTCGAGCATTGCGCATTGACGTGAGCGAGCGGGCGTCAGCCCGCGAGCAATGGGTCGAAGCACTTCCTGCACCGCGCTTCGTACGCGTCGGTGGCGCCGACCAGCACCAGTTCCTTGCTCTTGATCAGGCGCTGCGTGTGGTTGGCGGGCTCGCCACAGACCATGCAGATGGCCAGGGTCTTGGTGATGTATTCGGCGATCGCCAGCAGCTGCGGCATCGGCTCGAACGGGCGTCCGAGGTAGTCCTGATCGAGGCCGGCGACGATCACGCGCTTGCCGCGGTCGGCCAGCAGCGTGCACACGGCCGGCAATTCGACGTCGAAGAACTGCCCCTCGTCGATGCCGACCACTTCAGTGTCGTCGAGCACTCCAGCGAGGATGTCCGCCGACGTGCTCACGGCCATCGACGGCAGCTTCATCTCGCTGTGCGACGTGATGTGCGTGTCCGAGTAGCGGTCGTCGATCGCCGGCTTGAACACCTGCACGCGGCGCTTCGCGATCTGCGCGCGCCGCAGGCGGCGAATCAGTTCCT
>DATJTM010000285.1:0-18465 GCA_035503395.1 Luteitalea sp. | reverse complement strand
CGGCCGGTCGCTGCACGCGCGACGCGCAGCGCGCTCATCGCTGCTTCAGTGCCGGAACTGGTGAAGCGCACGAGCTCCATCGACGGCACCAGCGAGCGCACGGCTTCGGCCATCTCGATCTCGAGACGGGTCGGCGCACCGAAGCTGGTCCCGCGGGTCGCAGCGCGCGCCAACTCCTCGAGCAGGCCCTTTGGCGCATGGCCGTGGATCAGCGGGCCCCACGACATGACGTAGTCGATGTAGGTCCGGCCGTCCTCGTCCTTGATGTAGGCGCCCTTCGCGCGTTTGATGAAGCGCGGAGTGCCGCCAACCGCCTTGAAGGCCCGCACCGGGCTGCTCACGCCACCAGGCATCACCTGGCGGGCGCGGTCGAAGAGCTTCGCCGATCGGGTCATCTGCTTTGCACGCATGCGGATCCTGTCGTTGCGGCGCCGTTGGGCGCCGCGTCCTGCTCAACCTACCACGCGACTGGGACGGGGATGGGACGGCTGCATGGATCGCGCGATGCCGATCCCTTGGATTGGCGACGTCGATCGCGGCTGCACATGGACGAGGCGGCTGCCGCCTGGGGCGCGACTGCGCCGCTCACGGTTGCGGCTCGTCCCGGGGACGCCGCGATCCGACACAAAGGCACGTCGCGGCGCCGATTCGGGAACGCCGGGTGCACGCAGTGCGCGTGCTGTGCGTGCGCCTTCGCACGTGCGTTCTTGGAGGGACATACAGCATGCGACGACATCTCTGGTCACTGGCGGCGGCGGTGCTGGCCGTGCTGCTGACCATTTCATCAGCGGCGGCGCAGGGCCGGCAGACCGCGGTGCTGACCGGCACCGTCACCTCGTCGGACGGCGCCACCGTGCCCGGCGCGACGATCACCGTCACCTCGCCGGCCCTGCAGGGACCGCAGACCGCCGTCACTGACGACAACGGTGTGTACGTCCTGCGCGGCCTGCCACCCGGCGCTTACGTGATCACGGCGGAACTGCAGGGGCTCTCGACGTTCAAGCGTGAGGTCACGGTGCCGCTCGGACAGACCGTCACCATCGATGCGGTGCTGCAGCTGGCCGGCCTCAGCGAGGCCGTGACCGTGGCGGCGGAGGCGCCCGTCGTCACCAATCCGACGATTGGCGCCAACCTGGCAGCCAACACCATCAACATGCTGCCGCTGGCTCTCCGGCGTCCGGTCGACATCGCGTTGCTGTCGCCGGCGGTGAACGACAACACGCCGAACGTCGGGCAGTTGTCGATCTCCGGCGCCTTCGCCTACGACAACGTGTTCCTGGTCGACGGCGTCGACGTCAACGACAACACGTTCGGCAGTGCCAACAATCTGTTCGTCGAGGACGGCATCCAGGAGACGCAGATCCTCACGTCGGGTATCTCCGCCGAATACGGACGCTTCTCCGGCGGCGTCGTCAACGTGGTCACCAAGCGCGGCGGCGACGCGTTCAGCGGCAGCTTCCGCACGTCGCTCAGCAACCCGTCGTGGCAGGACGAGAATCCGTTCGAGGAGACCAGCGGCATCACGCATCCCGACCGGATGGGCAAGGTGTACGAAGGCACGTTCGGCGGCCCGATCCTGCGATCGAAGATCTGGTTCTTCTCGTCGGGCCGATTCGAGGACACGCTCGAGCCGCTCACCCTCAGCCAGTCGGGCCTTCCGTACAACCTCGGTGTGACCAACAAGCGCGGCCAGGCCAAGGTCACCGGCACGATCTGGCAGGGCCACACGGTGTCGGGCAGCTACATGAACAACTCGACCGAACAGCGCGACCGTCCCGGCGTGACGTCGGTCGACCTGCGGTCGATCGATGCGGTCCGGACGCAGCCGAACACGCTGCTCGTCGTGAACTGGCAGGGCGTGCTGTCGTCGCGCCTGTTCGCGACGGCGCAGGTCTCGCGCAAGAAGCAGAGCATCGAGGGTTCAGGCGGTGACAGCACGGCCATCATCGACTCGCCGTTCCGCACGCGAGGTGTGTCGTCGGGCGTGCCCAACAACCTGAACTACAACGCGCCGTTCTTCGACGCACTCGATCCGACGGGTCGCGACAACTTCCAGGTCACCGGTAGCCTGTCCTACTTCCTGACGACGCCGAAGTTCGGCAGCCACGACATCAAGGGCGGCTTCGAACGGTTCACGGCGACGAGCACTGGCGGCAACTCCCAGTCCTCGACCGGCTACGTGTTCTACAGCGACTACCGCCTGGGCGCCGATGGCAAGCCGCTGGTGCTGTCCAACGGCCGCCTCGTGCCGCAGTTCGTGCCGGGCGTGTCCCGTCTCTACAACTGGCTGGCGCGGCGTGGCTCGCAGACCGACATCACGACCGACTCGCTCTACCTGCACGATCGGTTCACGGTCGGCAGGCAGTGGACCTTCGACGCCGGACTGCGCTACGAGAACAACCACGGCGACGCGACCGGCGACATCACCGTCGTCAACACGTCGAGCCTGGTGCCGCGCCTCGCCGCGACGTTCGACCTGTTCGGCAACGGCAAGTGGGTGGCCCAGTCGACGTACTCGCACTACGCTGGCAAGTACAGCGATGCCAACTTCGGTTCAAACGCCGACACGTCCAACCCGAGCCTCGTGCGCTACATCTACACGGGACCGGCCGGTGAAGGCTTCGACTTCGCGCCCGGGCTAGACCCGGCCAACTACGGCGACATTCTCGATGGCAGCTTCGCGACGGCCAACGTGTTCATCGAGGACGGCCTGTCGGCGCCGATCACCAAGGAGTTCACGGCGTCGCTGGGCGGCCAGTTCACCGAGCGCGCGCATGCCAAGCTCACGTTCGTCAACCGCTCGATGGGTCGCTTCGTCGAGGACTTCACGACGCTCGACAACGGCAAGACGGAAGTGATTCGCGACGGCGTCAACTACGGACTGCTCGACAACATCTACTACCGCAACACCGACGACCTGGAGCGCAACTACCGCGCGCTGATCCTGCAGGGCGGCTATCGGCCCTTCGGTTCACTGCAGTTGAACGGCAACTACACGCTGCAGATCCGCAACGAAGGCACGTACGAGGGTGAGGCACGCAACCAGCCTGGCCTGACGTCGGTGTACGGCGACTTCCCGGAGACGCTGTCGCCCCGCAACAATCCGTACGGCCGCTTCGACGACTTCCAGGAGCACAAGGTGCGCCTGTGGGGCATTTACACGGTCGACGCGCGCCGCTTCGGCACCATCGATCTCTCGGCGTTGTACGGCTACAACTCCGCCCTGAGCTTCAGCTACTTCGCCACGAGCGTGCCGCTGTCGGCCGCGCAGCTGGCCGCTGGCGCGCAGTACGAGAGCATCGCGCCCGGTGCCACCCAGACGCTCTACTACGGGGATCGCGGCGCCGGCCGCTTCAACGCGTGGAAGACCGTCGATCTCGGCGTCAACTACGCCGTGCCCATCCTGCGGCGCTTCCGCCCGTACGTGAAGCTAGACGTCCTCAACGCGTTCAACGACGAGTCGTTGAAGGGCTTCAACACGGCCATCACGCCGAACAACGCCGGTCCGCGTGACGCACTCGGCTTGCCGCTCGAGTACGTGCAGGGGCCGAACTTCGGCCGCGCGCAGGTGCTCGCCGACCATCCCCTGGGTCGTGAGTTCCGCGTGCTGCTCGGGTTCAGGTTCTAGGGAGGGACGGCTCGCCGAGCCGTCCGGGCAGCCTCCAGCCTGCAGCCTACAAGCCTACCCGTGGTCGTAGGCTGTAGGCTGTAGGCCCGTAGGCCTACAACGTGCGCGCGGCGTCGCGTGCGTAGTACGTGATGATCGCGTCGGCGCCGGCGCGACGGATGGAGATCAGCGACTCCATCATTGCGCGTGCTTCGTCGATCCAGCCGTTGGCGCCGGCCGCCTTCACCATCGAGTATTCGCCGCTCACGTGATACGCGGCGGTCGGCAGGCCGAAGGTGTCCTTCACGCGCCAGAGGACGTCGAGATAGGGCAGGGCCGGCTTGACCATCACCATGTCGGCGCCCTGTTCGATGTCGAGCGACACCTGTCGCAGGGCTTCGAGCGCGTTGGCAGGATCCATTTGATGACTGCGCCGGTCACCGAACGACGGCGTCGACTCGGCGGCTTCGCGGAACGGACCGTAGAACGCCGAGGCGTACTTGGCGGCGTAACTCATGATCGCCGTGCGGCCGTGCCCGGCCGCGTCGAGCGCTTCGCGGATGGCGCCGATCCGCCCGTCCATCATGTCCGACGGCGCGACGATGTCGGCACCCGCTTCGGCGTGCGACAGCGCTTCCTGCACCAGCAGATCGACCGTCGAGTCGTTCTCCACGTCGTTGTCCACGACGAGGCCGCAATGCCCGTGCGAGGTGTACTCGCAGAGGCACACGTCGGTGATGATGACGGTGCCCGGATGTGCGGCGCGGATCGCCCGCACCGCCGCCTGCACGGGACCCTCGGGATCGCTCGCGCTGCTGCCGCGTTCGTCCTTGTGGGCCGGCAGCCCGAACAGCAGCACCGACGTCACGCCATCGCCGGCCGCAGCGCCGACTTCGCGCACGATCTCGTCCACCGACATCTGCGCCACACCGGGCATCGAGCCGATCGGCTTGTTGACACCCTCGCCGGGACAGACGAACAGCGGATAGATGAACTGCGACGGTTCGAGGTGCGTCTCGCGCACCAGCGCGCGCAGCGCCGGCGTCCGCCGCAACCGGCGCGGACGATGGGTGAGGTCGAGAGGCATCAGCGGGGAGACCTGACGTACGTGACGATCGACTCGACCAGCGACGGGATCGTGTACGGCGCCGCCGGCATGATCGACGTCGCCACGCCGAGCTGTTGCGCGGCTTCGGCGGTGACCGGACCGATCGACGCGATGGCCACGTGCTGCAGCAAGTCGGCGGCCTGATCCTCGCCCAGGTTGGTGACGAAGTGACGGACGCTCGAGGCGCTCGTGAACGTCACGATGTCGACGTCGCGGTCGAGCAGCTTCTTGTAGATGTCGGGCTGCCCCTCTTCACCCCAGGCGACCCGCACCGTGTGATACGCGGCGATGTCGTCGACCTCGGCTCCGGCCTTGCGCAGTTCGTCGGGCAGCGACTCGCGGGCGATGTCGGCCCGTGGCAGCAGCATGCGCTGCCCCTCGAGGCTGCCGGTCGCCTTGAGCGCGGCGATCACTCCCTCGGACCGATCTTCCTCCGGCATGACGTCGACCCGCAGGTGCAGTCGCTGCAGGCGTTCGGCCGTCGCCGGCCCGACGGCGCAGAGGCGCGGCCCGTGCAGGTCGCGGATGTCGCGCACCCGCGACAGCGCCCGCCGCATGAAGTGATCGACGCCATTGACGCTCGTGAACACCAGCCAGTGGTAATGCGCGATGTTGGCAATCGCGCGGTCCATCTCCTCGAAGTCGTCGAGCGGCTCGATGTCGATGGAGGGCGCCTCGATCACTTCGGCGCCGAGGTCGTGCAGCTGGTCGATGAAGTCGCCGGCCTGTTCGCGCGATCGGGTGACGACGATGCGCGTGCCGAACAGCGGGCGCTCATCGAACCAGCGCAGGTGTTCCCGGAGTCCTGTCGATGGACCGACAGCCAGCACGGCGGGCTCCTGCGGCGGTCGTGCCGTCAGTTCACGCGCCAGGCCCTCCAGCGTGCCGTCCAGCGTCCGTTGCTGTGGCGTGGTGCCGTTGAAGATGATCGCGGCCGAGTCGTCGGCCGGTCGCCCGTGCGCCAGCAGCGACGAGGCGACGCGCGCCAGCTGTCGTGGTCCCGCATAGCAGAGCAGCGTGCCATCGACGCGGGCCAGCTGGTTCCAGTCGAGATCGGGCGCCGCTTCCTCACCGTGCTCGTAGCCACGGATCAGCGTCAGCGTGTTGCCCGATCCCGGATACGTCACCGGGATGCCGGCATAGGCCGGAATACCGAGGAGCGCCGGAATGCCGGGTACCACCTCGTAGCGGATGCCCTGCTCGTGCAGGAACAGTGCTTCCTTGCCGCCGCTGTCGAAGACGAACGGGTCGCCCCACTTGAGCCGGACGACGTAGCGTCCTTCACGTGCCTTCTCGGCCACGAGCAGGCAGATGGCGTCCTGGGCGGCGCCGCCAGGCGCCGCGTCGCCGACGTCGATCCGCTCGGCATCGGCCCGCGCCATGCGCAGCAGCCGCGGGTCGATCAGCGTGTCGTGCACGACCACGTCGGCGCGCGACAGGCAGCGGGCGCCGCGCAGGGAGATCAGCGACGGGTCACCCGGCCCGGCGCCGACGATGGACACGGGAGTCATACGGGGAATAGTACTGCTGTCAGGACCACAAGCTGTAGGTAGGGACGCGCCGCCGGCGCGTCCGCCAACGGCTCATCGCGTAAGCCCGCGTGCCCGGTCGGATGCCGGACCGCTCGGCGAGCGGTCCCTACCGAATCACTCCTGTGCAGGAAGCGGACCGTCGTATTCGCGGACGGCCTCGAGGATGGCGCCGGCGCCGTCGGCCAGCAGGCGTTCGGCCACCTGTTCGCCGAGTGCCTCGGGATCGCTGGCGTCGCCGAAGCCGATCGCGCGCACTTCGTGGTCGCTCTCGATTGACGTGACGCAGGCGATGAGTTCGAGGCCGCCGTCGGCGGTCGGCCGGCAGTGCGCGCCGAGTGGCAACTGGCAGCCGCCACCGATCGCCGCCACCAGCGCCCGCTCGACCCGCAGGGCGATGTCGGACGCGGTGTCGCTCATCGCCACGATGGTCTGGGTGATGGCCTCGGCATCCTCACGACACTCGATGGCGACGATGCCCTGGCCTGGAGCCGGGATGCAGACATCGGGCGGCAGGAAGGCGCTGATGCGATCGCCGCGGTCCAGTCGCTGCAGGCCCGCCGCGGCCAGCACCAGCGCGTCGTATTCGCCGTCGTCCAGCTTGCGTAATCGGGTGTCGACGTTCCCGCGGACGGGCAGGAACTCGGCACCGGCGAACTGTCGGTGCAGCTGCGCGACGCGGCGGACGCTGCTGGTGCCGAGGCGCGGCGCCTGACCGAGGGCTTCGCCGAGTGCGGCCAGCGTCAGGTCAGACGCCCCGCGTCCCTGCGGGAGCACCACCGCGTCGCGCGGGTCGGCGCGTTCCAGCGTACCGGCCACGTGGAGGCCCTCCGGCAGCACCACGGCCATGTCCTTGGCGCTGTGGACCGCCAGGTCGATCTCGCCGTTCAGGAGCGCGTCCTCGATCTCCTTGACGAAGAGCCGCTTGCCACCGATCGCCGACAACGGCGCATCCTGCAGCCGGTCGCCGTCCGTCTTGATGACGACGATCTCGCAGGGCGCAACGCCGAGTGCGTCGAGGCGGGCCTTGACGGTGGTGGCCTGCCACAGCGCCAGTGCACTGCCGCGGGTGCCGATGCGCCACGCGCTCATCGGCGGGGCTCCCCATTGTCGTCGGCGGTCTCTGCGCGCGCGTCCCTCGCGGCGTCGTCGTCCAGGGCAAAGAGCCGGCGCAGGGCCGACGAATACGTGTCCATCGTTTCGCGGTCGTCGATCGCCTTGAGCTGCTCGGTCGGCGTCAGCAGCAGCTTCTCGACCATCAGGCGCGTGACCTCGTCGACCCGCTCGCGCGCGTCGGGCCCGAGGCCGGCCAGCCTGGGCGCGAGACGCTCCAGTTCGGCCTGCCGCACCCGCTCGAACCGGGTGCGCAGCGCCACCACCGTCGGTATCGCGGCCCGCGATCGCACCCAGCCGAACCAGGCGGCGACCTCCTCGTTGACCAGGCGCTCGGCCTTGGCCACCGCGTCCTGTCGCTTGGCGAGGTTCTCCTCGACGATGCCGCGGAGGTCGTCGATGTTGTAGAGGAAGACCTCCTCGAGCCGGGCGACGGCCGGATCGACGTCGCGCGGCACCGCCAGGTCGACGACGAACATCGGACGGCCGCGACGCGCCGCGAGAATCGGCGTCAACTCCGCCAGCGTCACGACGAGGTCAGGGGCGCCGGTGGCCGACACCAGCACGTCGGCGGCGGCGATGGCCTCGAGGCGTGATTCCCACGGCGTCGTCCGGCCGCCGATCTCGGCGGCGAGTGCGGCGCCGCGACCCTCACGGCGCGTCGCGATCGTCGTGCTGGCGACGTGCTCGTGGAAGTGCACGGCGCACAGGCGCGCCATTTCGCCGGCGCCGAGCACCGTCACGTGGCGGCGGCGGAGGTCGCCGAAAATCTTGCGCGCCAGCGTCACCGAGGCGTAGCTGAGCGAGACGGCGCCTTCGGCCAATCCCGTATCGGTGCGAACGCGCTTGCCGATGGCGAGGGCGCCGTGGAAGAGGCGGTTGATGACCGCGCCAGTGCCACGGGCCTCGCTGGCGACCTTGTAGGCGTCCTTCACCTGGCCGAGGATCTCCGGCTCGCCGACGACGAGCGAGTCGAGCCCGGCCGCCACGCGGAACAGGTGACGGGCGGCGTCGGCATCGCTGCGCACGTAGAGCGAGGCGTCGATGTCCTGGCGCTCGACGCCTCGGTAATCGGCCAGGCAGCTGACGATGCGCTCGCCCATGTCGACCGGATCGGCCGCGATCGCGTACACCTCGGTGCGGTTGCACGTCGACAGCAGCACCGCATCCTCGCAGCCATCGTCGGCCAGGCGCCCGAGCGCGGCCGGCACCATCGACCGGCTGATGCCGATGCGCTCGCGCACCTCCAGCGGGGCGGTGTGGTGACTGAGGCCGACGAGGACGAGGTGCATCACGCGAAGTTGTGGCTGCGGGCGAAGAAGTACGCCACCGGCAGGAAGTTGAGGAGCACGATCGCGAAGCCGACCGCTGACAGCATGGCGGCGCGGCGCGCCGTGAGCCCGGCCCACCGGCGGGTCGCCAACTGCCCACCATAGACCAGCCAGGTCAGCACCGCCATGAGGATCTTCGGATCCGCCAGCGTCATGTGCGGCAGCCGCGGATCGTCGGCGTAACGCACGCTGGCGTCGCGCATCCAGAGAGCCCCGGCGACCAAGCCGATCGTCAGCAGCAGCCAGCCGATGCCGACGGCCCGCATGTTCATGCGGTCGAGCACCTGCAGCGACGGCAGGCGCTGGAAGAAGACGCCTGGCGTCCGCGTCTTCAGCTCCCGGAAGAGCAGCACGTACGTGATGCCGATGACGCAGGCCAGCGCAAAGCTCGCGTAGGCGAACAGCAACGCACCGACGTGCATGGCGACGTACGGCACTGCGAAGAACACCGGGACGTCACGCGGCATCTCGCCCTGCGACACGACGGCCTGCAGCACGAACAGCAGCGGCGTCACGAAGATGCCCATGCCGCGTTCGTCGGTCGAGACTTCAATCGCGAGGTAGGCGACGGCGAGCATCCACACGAAGGTCGACACGGCGCCGGTACGCCCGGCCATCGGCGGCACACCGAGTTCCATCGTGTGCATGCCGAGCGTGAAGGTGTGCACGAGCACCGCGACGAGCAGCAGCCCGGTCGCGACACGGCCGGCGAGCAGCCGCCGGCCAACGAAGTGCCAGACGTAGGCGACGCAGGCCGCCAGATAGAGGAGAGCAAGACTCATCGGCGCTGTCTGGCTGCGCTACTCGGTGGGCCCGTAGTACCCCTGCTTGGTGCGGGCGATCGTGTTCGGACGCTCGACGCGCACGACCACGCGACGCCAGCGTCCGTCGCGCCGGGTGTTACGCGACGCATAGCCAATCGTGTACTGCGCCGCCAGTTCGTCGGCGACCGATCCATAGATGGCCGGCAACTCGTCGGCGCTGTTGGGGAAGAAGGCCTTGCCGCCGGTCTCCTGCGCGAACTGCTTGAGCACGAAGTCCGACTCGCGGAAGCCGCCGAGACCGCGTCCCTTCTCGCCATCCTTCAAGCCGATGGCGTAGATCGCCACCTCGGTCCGCTTGGCCAGTTCGAGCACTTCCTCGAACGGCACCAGGCTCGACGTGTCCTCGCCGTCCGACAGCACGACGATGGCCTGCCGGCGCACTTCGTTCTGGGCGTTGGCGGCGCGGATCTTCTTGAACTCGTTCAGCGCCACGTACACGGCGTTGTACAGCGAGGTCGAGCCACCGGCGGTCGTCCGACGAATCGCCGCGGTCAGCCGCTCCTGGTCGGGCGTGAAGCCCTGGAGGATCTCGGCGCGGCTGTCGAAGTCGACGATGGTCAGGATGTCGTCGGCGCGCATGCGCTCGATGAAGCCGATGGCGGCCTGCTGCGCCACCGGCAGCTTGTCGTTCATGCTGGCGCTGGTGTCGACGAGCAGACCGAGCGCCGTCGGCAACTGCGTGCCCGAGAAAAAGATGACTTCCTGCTTGACGCCGTCTTCGAAGACCGAGAAGGCCTCCTGAGGCAGGCCGCTCACGAAGCGGCCATCGCGCTCGGTCACGGTGACGTTCAGCGACACCACTTCGACGCCGGTGCGGAACGCCGGCTGCTCCGGCTGCGCGGGTGCGGCGCCGGGCTGGCCCGGCTCTGGAGCTGCGGGCGTCTGCGGTGCGACCTGCTGGACGGTGAGGCCGTCGCCCTGCGGGGGCGGCGCCGGAGGCTGGGCCGGCGCGGCAGGGGCCTGTCCCTGCGTCAGGACGCGCGACGACAGCAGCACGGCCGCGACACCGACGGCCATCAGAGCGCGAGCCGTCGCGGTCATCGCCGTGCCCGGTTGGCCTGGAGCACGTTTGCACGCACCTTCAGGGTGGGGCGCGTCGAGAATACCTCGACCTTGCGCGACGGAATCAGCGTGTCGGGGCGACCGTACACGACTTCGTACTGCGTGGTGGCCGCGCGTCCCATCTTCTGCAGGGCATCGCCGAGGCTCAGGTTGGCGACGAGGAGGTCGCGGGTGCCGCCGGTGTCGGTGGTGCCGCGGTCGATGACCACCGACCGGTCACGGACGCTCTGGATCGACTGGTTGGCGTTCACCGTGTCCTGCAGCTCGATCACGTGCAGGGCGGCGCCCGACTCGGCTAAGGCGTCCAGCGCGACCTGGTCGCCGCGGTCGCTGAACTCGATGCCGAAGCTCGTGATCGCGATGATCGCGGCCCGTGCCGGCTTGCGCTTCGCGATGTCGCGCGAGGCCTCGATGATGGCTTCGACCATGTAGGCGCCGGAGTCGGGCTGGACGAACAGCCGCTTGACGCCGCGCAGCAACTGCGCCTTGCTCGTCGTGCTCTTCACCTGCACCGTTGGCCGGTCGGCCACGGTCGTCAGCGTGATGGTGTGCGGCCCCGCGAACGTCGTCACGAACTTCTCGAGCCCGAGACGCATGTCCTGGAGTGCGCGGGTGGCGGCGACGCTGTTGTCGACCAGCACCGTGATGTCGACGGGCTCGGTCGACGGGCTGACCTTGACGACCTCGCGGGCGACGCCGTCCTCGCGCACGACGATGTCGTCGGCGGTCAACGTCTCCACCGGGGCGCCTTCCGACGACACGGCCGACACCAGCAGGGACCGCTGACGGCCACCTTGCGCGATGGCGCCAGGCGTGAGGAGGAGTGCGCCAGCCACGGCCAGCGGCAGTGCTCGGAGGATGCGTCGCATCTGGGGTTCCCGTCGGGCGCTGGGCCCGCTTTTTGAAGTATAGTCGAGGGCCACGGCCCAACAGGGAGGTCTCTCCCAGGTTCGACGACCCATCTGCGTCATCGGTCGCCACTGCTCGTCATGACCCCATCACCGCGTCTGTCCACTGTCCTGCTCGCTGCATGGCTTGGCGCCGGCCTAGCCGCGCCCGCAGTCGCACAGAGCCCGACCGCCACGTCGCGCGAGCCGAAGACGTCGACGGCGCCCGTGCCGCGCAAGGCTGCTCGTCCCGCAAGGGCGACGGCGTCCCGCAGGACCACCCGGTCAGCAGCGGCAGCGAAGGCCGTCTCGTCGTCATCCCCAGCCACGGCCGCTGATTGCGCGACCCCGGTCGCCCCGACTCAGGCCGCGCAGGTGACCGCGAGTCCGGCGAAAGACAAGACGTCACCGGCGCCGTCCGGCACCGCTCGCCCATCCGCGGCGCCAGCCTCGATCGATCTCTTCGCGCCGGCCGTGGCGCCCTGCGCCAACGCCGCGCCTGCCAAGCACTGACGTCATGGCGCTGACACCGCGCCCCAGCGGCTACTGGAAGACGGTCGGCGAGCTCGGCACGCTCGGGCTGTCGTTCGTCATCGCGCTCGTGCTGGGGTCGGCGCTCGGGATCTGGGCCGACCGCCTCCTGGGCACCAGCCCGTGGGGCACACTGCTCGGCTTCGTCCTCGGCTTTGCCGCTGCCGTCCTCAACGTCGTCCGCATGACCCGTCGGGCCTTCCCGTCGTCGGACGCGTCCCGCTGAGCGGGCATGCCCCTGATTACGCCGGTCGCCGGTGCCTCGGATGTCGCGGCGCTGATCGCGCGCCTCGAGCGCACAGCCGTGTTCGCCGTCCTGGGCGGGACGGTGCTGCTGGGGCTGGCGTTCGGCTGGCGGATGGGGGCCGGCGTGCTCGCTGGCGGCTGCCTGTCGGCGATCAGCTATCGGGCGTTGGCGCGGGGCGTGGCGGCCATCGGTCCGCCACCGGCCGGCCAGGAGGATCGGCCGCCGCCCTCGCCGGTCCGGGTCGCGCTCGGGTTGGTGGGCCGTTACGCGTTGCTGCTGGCGGGCGGGTACGTTATCATTGCGCGTTTGCACCTGCACCCGCTTGGGGTGCTGGTGGGTGTCTCCGCGGTGGTCATCGCCGCGATGGTGGAAACGGCCCGGGCCTGGCGGTGACGTCAACCGGTCTCCCCGCAACCACCGGGTACGGATGGAACATCACACACTCTGGATCGTCGAGGTCGTCAACCGGCTGCTCGGCCCGTTCGTCGCGTCGCTGCTCGGCCGTCCGTGGACGCCCGGCACCGAGATCATCCCCGACTACCTGGTGATGTGCGCGCTGATCGTCCTCGGCGTCACCGTGTTCAGTCTGGCGGTCCGCAGCACCTTCAGCGTCGACAACCCCGGCAAGCTGCAGATCGTCCTAGAGGACATCGTCGGCTTCGTGAACGGACTGCTGAAGGAGAACATCGGGCCGAAGGGGCCGACGTTCCTGCCGCTGGTCGGCTCAATCTTCATCTTCATCTTCACGGCCAACGCGATCGGCAAGATCCCGGGCCTGATGTCGCCGACCGCGAACATCAACGTCACGCTCGGCTGCGCGCTCACCGTGTGGGTCTACTACCACCTGCAGGGCCTGAAGGCGCAGGGCGTGGTCGCCTACGTGAAGCACTTCATCATCCCGCCGGGCGTGCCGCTGTTCGTGGCCCCGATCATGGCGCCGATCGAGCTGATCAGCCACGCATCGCGCGTGATGTCGCTCTCGCTGCGTCTGTTCGGCAACGTCTACGGCGAAGAACTCGTGGTGCTCATCATGGCGAGCATCGTGCCGTTCCTGGTGCCGCTGCCGATGATGTTCCTCGGCGTCATCACCGGCTCGCTGCAGGCCTACATCTTCACGCTGCTCACGATCATCTACCTCGCCGGCGCGGTGCACACCGAGCATGGGCACGACGATGCCCATCACGATGATCACCACGCGCACGGCGACTCTCCGGCGCACGCCCACGCGGCGGCTGCGTAGGAGCACGCACAGCCTGTCGTTGCGCCTCGCGCGTGACGACGGAGCCCGCCGACGCCCTGCGCGCGAGCGCAGAGCGGAGGCAGGGTCGGCAGACTTCGGCAACCGTCGGGCCCCGGTCTGCACCCTACGACCCCAGGCGCGCCACAGGCGACGCCTCGCGACTCCGGTCGCGACTCGGTTAATGCCGACGGACAGTCGTATCACTCGCCTCGAGGAGGCATTCGCATGTTGAAGAAGATTTCTGGTGTTCTGGCGCTCGTCGCCGCGGCTGGTCTCGTCTCGCCGGTGTACGCGCAGGAAGCGGCCACCAGCGCCGTGTCCGGTTCGGTGACGCAGTGGGCCGTGTTCACCGCCGGCTTCGCGCTCGCGATCGCTGCGGCGTTCGGTGCGCTCGCGCAGGGCAAGGCCGTCAGCGCCGCCGCCGAGGGCATCGCCCGCAACCCCGGCGCCGCCGACCAGATCCGTGGCGCCCTGCTGCTCGGTCTCGTGCTGATCGAGTCGCTCGTGATCTACGTGCTGCTCGTCTCGCTGATCATCTTCTTCGTCCGCGCCGGCGCCCTCGGCCTGGCGTAGGGCTCAGGAGAACAGGACCACAGGAAGCAGGAGACAGGAGATCGGCGACCAGCGCCGTGAACCTGACTCCTGCGCTCCTTCCTTGCGACCTGTCTGCCGAACCCTGTGTTCCTGATTCCTGCATTCCTGCCCTTTTGTGTTCCTGTGCTCCTGATCTCCTGATCTAGAGACTCCCTTGACGCGCGTCGACCTGTACCTGCTGCTCACCGCCATCATCTGGGGCAGCAACTACAGCGTCATCAAGTTCGTCCTGCAGGAACTGCCGGCCCGCACCTTCAACGGGCTGCGGCTGGTCATAGCCTCGGTCGTCTTCCTCGGCGCCATCTACGGCACATCGCGTCGCGAGCACGTCCAGCGACTCACCCCGCGCGACTGGGGCATCGTCGTGCTGCTCGGCGTCGTCGGCCAGTTCGGCTACCAGATTTTCTTCATCGAAGGCCTGGCGCGGACCAGCGTGATGAACGGGTCGATCATCATCGCCTGCACGCCCGCCGCGGTGAGCGTCGTCTCGGCCCTGCTCGGGCACGAACGGCTGCCGCTGATGCACTGGCTCGGCACCGCGCTCTCGTTCATCGGCGTCACGCTGATCGTCCTCGGCGGTGCCTCGAGCGGCACCAGTTCGCCGACGGGCGACCTCATGATGATCGTCTCGCTCGCCTGCTGGACGGTCTACACGGTGGCCGGCCGACCGCTGCTCGCGCGTTACTCGCCGCTGGTGATCACCGGACTGTCGATGGCCATCGGCGCGGTCCTGTTCCTGCCGTTCTCGATCGGTGACTTCGCCCGCACACCATGGGCCGACGTGCGCCTCGTGGCGTGGGTGTGCGTGGTGTTCTCGTCGCTGCTCGCGCTCAACTTCGCGTACACGGCCTGGTATCAGGGCGTGCGCCAGCTGGGCGCGCCGCGGACGTCGATCTACGCCAACGTCGTTCCGGTGGCGGCGCTGCTGGTGGCGATGCTGTGGTTGGGCGAGCGACTGGCGGGCCTGCGGCTACTGGGTGCGCTGCTCGTCGCCTGCGGTGTCGTGCTCACGCGCTGGCGTCGTCGGCCGCCGCCGGGCTGCGAAGACGACGCGCCGGCCGAGACGTAGCGACAGGCTTGGGTGGGGACGGCCGTCCCGGCCGTCCATGGCTGCAAACGTCGAGACCTGGCAGCGACGGACGGCTCGGAGCGCCGTCCCTACCATCTGAAGTTCAATCTCCGACGATGTGCGCGAGGCGGAGGAGGCGCGAGCTGAGGCCGACGCCGGCGCGGGCCGCGGCGGCCGGGTTCGCGGCCACGCGGTAGCGCGGCCCTTCGGCCAGCAGGTTCAGCGCGAGGTGCGGCGTGTCGGGGCAGTCGCCGTCGCCAACCGTCAGGATGCCGCGGCCGCCGAGTTCGGTCGCGATCAGGCGGGCCTCGACGGTGGGCATCGCGCCCAGCACCACGACGTCGGCACGGGCCTCGACGGCGGCGCGTGGCGTGGCCACGACGAAGATGTGGGCCGAGCGGCCGCCCGGTTGCAGCGACGCGCAGGCGTCACGGAGTGCGGTCGCCAGCGTGTCGTTGCCGACCACGGCCACTCTCAGGGCCCGGGCGGGCCCGCTGCCGCTCCATTCGACGAACCGCAGCATCTGCACGATGGTGTCGGCGCGCACGGCGTGGTCGGCGACCCGCGTCGCGCCGTCGGCGCGCCCGGTCCCGACCAGTCCTCCCACCATGCCAAC
Source organism: Luteitalea sp. (assembly GCA_035503395.1). Classification (GTDB taxonomy): domain Bacteria; phylum Acidobacteriota; class Vicinamibacteria; order Vicinamibacterales; family Vicinamibacteraceae; genus Luteitalea. The sequence continues at coordinate 2,707 of DATJTM010000285.1, read as the reverse complement.
GGCAAGCGCCGTCCGGGCAATCGACCACATCCGGTGAATGAAGGCCTGCCGCGTCATGCTCGGGGCAATCGGATCGTCGTCCCGGAAACTTTAGGGGTCCCCGCTCATTGATCTCCGGGCCTCGCCGATTGAGAGGTGAGGACAGTGTCCAACCGATGCTCCGCCACTCCCTTCGCCGCCAGCTGACGCTCGTGCTCGTCGTCGCCGCCGCCTCCGCGCTGCTGCTGACGGGCATCGGCCTCATGGTGTACGACGCCGCGACCTCGCGGGCGTCGTTGTCGCAGGAGATCGAGGCGGTTGCGACGGTCGTCGGCGAGAACAGTGCCGCGTCGCTGTCGTTCAAGGATGCCCGCTACGCCCGCGCGGCGCTGGCATCGTTGCGTCCGCGCCACGACCTGCGCGTGGCGGCCCTCTACCTGAAGGACGGCACGCTGCTGGCCGCATTGCCGACGCCGCTTCGCGTCGAGGCGCCACGCACGGCCCCCGATGCCGGCATCACCCACACGGCCGATGCCGTCCGCATCGTCCGTGACGTGTGCCTGTCGGACGGCTGCGTCGGCACCATCCTCGTCGAGACCGACCTCCGCAAGCTCGAGGCGCGCCGGCAAGGCACCCTCACGATCTTCTTCATGGTGTTCGGCGTGTCGATCTGCCTCGCGTATGTGATGGCGGCGGCCCTGCAGCGCACGATGGTCACGCCGCTGCGGCAGCTGTCGATCGCCGCCGACGAGGTCATGCGCACCGAGCGCTTCGCGATGCGCCTGCCGGAGCGGCAGCGCGACGACGAACTCGGAGTGTTGATCAAGGCGTTCAACGGCATGCTGCGCCAGCTCGAGTCCCGTGACGCCGCCCTCCAGCGGCACCACGACGACCTGGAGCAGACCGTCGCCAGCCGCACGGCGGAACTGCGCCACGCCAAGGAACGCGCCGAGAACGCCAACCGTTTCAAGAGCGAGTTCGTGGCCACGATGAGCCACGAGGTCCGCACGCCGATGAACGGCGTGCTCGGCATGACCGACCTGGCGCTCGACACCGACCTCTCGACCCAGCAGCGCGACTACCTCGAGACGGTCAAGCGGTCGTCCGAAGCGGTCATCGCCGTAATCGACGACGTGATGGACCTGTCGAAGATCGAGGCCGGCACGATCGATCTGCAGGAAGGGCCGTTCAATCTGGCCGCCGTGATCCACGAAGCCCTGGCGGCAGTGGCGATCAAGGCGCACCAGAAGGATCTCGATCTCGCCTGGGACCAGGACGTGCCGCTGCCGGCGACGATCACCGCCGACCCGGCCCGGCTGCGCCAGGTCCTCGTCAACCTGCTCGGCAACGCCATCAAGTTCACCAACGTCGGCCACGTGCGGCTACACGTCGAAGTGCGCGAGCCCGAAGCCGGCGGTCGCGCCACGCTCGACATCCGCGTCACCGATTCCGGCGTCGGGATCGCCGCCGATCGGCAGCGCGAGCTGCGGCAGATGTTTGCCGGCGCGGTGACGGGCACGCCACAGCGCTTCGAAGGCAACGGCCTCGGGCTGGCCATCTCGTCGCGCCTCGTGCACCTGATGGGCGGCCGCCTGTCGCTGACGAGTGAGGAGTGGCAGGGCAGCTCGTTCGTCGTGTCGCTGCCGGTGGATGCTGCGGCGGCCACGACCGTGGCGCTCGAAGCGGGCCCCGACGCGTTGCAGGGCTGCGAGGTGCTGCTCGTCGACCGCCACGAGACCTCACGCCAGGTGCTTGGCGAGTGGCTGCGTTCATGGGGCGCGACCGTGACGACCGCCGATGACGATGGCGGCCTTGGCCCGACGTGCTGGGAACGACGATGGGGCCTGGTGCTGGTCGATCGCGAGTCGCTCGAGTCGGTGCAGGACGATCTCGTCGCCGTGGCGCGGACCGGCGTCCCCATCGTGAGTCTCGCGCTGACCTCGAATGCCGCCGACAGCCCGAGCGCGGCGATCGTCGCCACGCTGGTGAAGCCGTATCGCCGTCCGACCGTCGCGGCGGTGCTGGCCGCGGCCCTGCGTCAGGCGCAAGGTGGCGCGATGGTCACGGCGCCGGTTCCGGCGCTCGTCGCCGTACCCACGCCGTCGCGGGCGCCGAAGATCCTGGCGGCCGACGACAATGACCTCAACCTGCGCGTCGTGCGTGAGCTGCTCGAAGGGCGCGGCTGCACCGTCGTCGTTGCGCGCAACGGCCGTGAGGCGGTCGAGGCCTGGCATCGGCAACGGTTCGACCTCGTGCTGATGGACGTGCAGATGCCCGACGTCGACGGCCTGCAGGCCTGCATGGAGATTCGCGCCGTGGAAGTCCGTCGCCGTGTCCGGCGTCGTACACCCATCGTCGCGCTCACGGCCCATGCGATGGCGGGCGACCGCGAGAAGTGTCTCGCGGCCGGCATGGACGACTACCTGCCGAAGCCGTTGCGACGATCGGCGCTGTTCGAACTGATGGACGGCCTCGGCCTGACTGCCCCCGCGACAGTGGGTTCTCTCGAACGCCCTGCGTGAGGTTTGGGCCGGGCTGGGACAGCCGGCCCTACCTGCATAAGATGTCTGCGCGGCGTCCCCGGGGGGAACGCGCGCCATCAGAAATCGAACTTCAACGCGAGCTGCGTGACGCGCGGTCCCACCGCCAACCCTGTCACGCGGCCGAAGCTCGTGCTGTTGATGTCGTAATCCCCCACGAAGAAGATCGCGCTGTTGGTGACGTTGAA
>DATJTM010000284.1:0-2596 GCA_035503395.1 Luteitalea sp. | reverse complement strand
TTCCTGCAGGCGTTGAACACGGACCTGGCGGACAGGGCTCTCGCGTTGAAGCTCCTCGTGGCGATCCAGATGGAAGCACAAGAGTTCGACAAGGCGCTCTCGACCGCGCACCAGGCGACACGCACCGCACAGGGACTGTCCGCGAGCCTCCGCCAGAAACTGGACGACACCCGGCGGGACGTGCGCAGCGTGGACTGGCACGGCGACATGCCGGACTGGCTCGCCACGGTGCTGGAGCAGCTCGACGACCAGCTCGCCCGCGACCGTCAGCTGCGCGAACTCGCGACACGGGCGGGCGAGGATCCCGAGGCGGCACCGGTCTGCCGGGCGATCGTCGAGGAGGTCAAGCGCGGCGAGGACGTGTGGATCAGGCTCGAACGCCACCTGGCCCGCGCCATCCCCGTCTTCTTGCAGGCCCAGCAGGCACAGCGTTTCCACCCGCGTGGTCCAGCAACCGTGTTCGACCTGACCGACGACGTCCTGTTCCCCTTCCTACGCGCGAGCGATCACTTGACGGAAGCGGTGACCGGCGAACTCGTCACCGGCGGGTTCGCTCCTCACGTCGAGCCTCAGTGGGGCCTGGAGGAGCTCTGCGCACCGCTGCTGCGCGCACACGCATACCGAGAGATCCAGGAGACCGTGTGCGACCTGCCGGGCGAGCTCGGAGACGAGATCGGCGACTCGATCCCCGAGGAACTCGCCGCCACCGCCGAGAAGATCATCATCAAGGCCTCGACAACGCCGACACGGCTCTCCGGCTTGATCGAGGAGGCCAGGAGGCGCACGGCTGAGCCGACCACCCGCGATCGACTCACCGACATCATGTGGGGCGCCGTCCACTACGCCTTCGTCGCCGGCGGCGAGGCAACCAGTGACGAGCTTCCCAGCCGCGCCAGCCTCGCCGCGGCGTTGTCCCGCCTCGTCGCCATCGCCGACGAGAAGCTGCTCGACGACCCTCGCTACCTCGGCCCCGACCTGCTCCTCGCCACACCAGCCGATCTGGACCGCCTCGACAACGCCGATCCGGAAGGCACGATGTGAACCACGCCGACATCACCAGCGCCGCACATCTGCTCCGATTCGCGCTCACGCCGAAAGAGCGGCCAGTCGGCGACAACAGCTATCGCACGCTGATGGACCGCTACCTCACCGACGGCGAATTCGCTGAGATCGTCGCGAGGATGGCCGACGGCCTCGGCCTTCTGATTCGCGAGGCCACTCCCCTCGGCCTGCTCGTCGCCGGCACCGCGGACGGACCGTTCGTCGTCACACTCGACAACTGCGGGCTGCCGATTCGCAGTACCGGCAAGGAAAAGCTTGAGGACCGCCGCTGTTTCGGCCTCGCGCTCGTCGGTCTCGCTGCATACGCCTACCCCGGCGGAGAAGCCTTGAGTGACACAGCGAGTCCTACGGTGCGCGCACGTGAGCTGGAGCGCTTCATCTCCGCTCACGCGGGCACCGTCATCGAGTCGGCCGAAAACTCCGAGGACGAACAGGAACAACAGCTGTGCGAAGCGGCTCGCACATGGCTGGACCTGCCCGAGGTGCTTCCCGGAGGCAGAGGAGGCGGACTGCGCAGGGGGTGCCGGCAGGACTACATCAACAGGACGCTCGACTTCCTGGTGGCTCAGGGCAGGGCCCGACGCGAAAGCGTGCTCGACGACGAACGGGGTGCGGCGTACGCCTTGAACGACCGCTTCCGCATCGGCATCGGCGAGGCGGCCGAGACCGTGGTGTTCACCGTGTTCGCCGCTGCTCGTGCAACCGAGGAGAGCTGACGTGCACCGACTTCGCAGGCTCTACTTCGACTCGATCGGCGTCGCCGAGAACAGGTTCTCCGACCAGCTGATCGACCTCACGGACGCCAACGGCGACCCGGCCGACTCCATCGTGTGGCTGCGCAACGGCGCGGGCAAGACGACGATGCTGTCACTGCTGCTCGCCCTGATCCTGCCGGATCGCCGCGACTTCCTCGCCACCCGAGTCAAGAAGCGGACCCTCGAAGACCTGGTGCTCAGCCAAGACACCGCTCACGTCGTCGCGGAATGGGTGACGCCGGCCGGACACGTCCTACTCACCGGCGCCCTGTACGAATGGGACGGACGCGTGCGCCCGCGCGACTACAACGGCGCTGGGAAGGACAAGCTCAAGCGCACGTGGTGGTGTCTCTCTCCCGACCCCGCCGTCGACGGATCCACATTGGACGACCTGCCGTTCACACTGCGCAGCAACGGAGCGTTCGACCGCGACAGGTTCAGCGCTCACATCCGAGCGCTGGCGGTCAAGGGGGCGAACGCCACCGTGGCGACGCAGATCAAGGAGTGGCACCTCGCGTTGCGGCAGCGCGACTTCGACCCTGATCTCTTCAGCTACTTCGCCGAGGTCAACGCGGCGGAAGGAGGGATCGACGGGCTCTTCGCCGAGATCGATTCGGCCGGCGCCTTCGTGCGCTACCTGCTCCGGTTCGCCGCGGACAAGCGCAGGGTAGCGCCGGTTCGCGAACTGCTCGGCGAAACGGCGGTCGAGATCGCGAAGCGACCGACCTACCTGGCGGAGCGGGACTTCTGCCGGGAGGCGCGGCCAAGGCTGGACAACC
>DATJTM010000283.1:0-2924 GCA_035503395.1 Luteitalea sp. | reverse complement strand
CGGCGCGTACGAGCTCGACGGCCGCGGGCCCGTGACGAGGTTCCGCTTCGGCGACGAGTTGCCGGGCGGCGTCGTCGTCCATCGGGTCAACGCGATCAGCCCCGATGAGTGCGCCCTGCACATCCCCGCCCACGAGGCGCTCGTGTGCGCCGACGGGGCGATCCGGTCCGCGGACGACGATCCGCTGGAGTTCGTGCCCGATGCGCTGATGGACGACCCCGAGGAGACCAAGGCGGGGCTGCGGGCGGCGTTTGCGAGGCTCCTCGAACTCGACTTCGAGCGGCTGCTGCTGACGCATGGCCCGCCGGTCGTGGCCGGCGGCAAGCAGGCGCTCGCCGAGTTGGCCGGCGTCGCATGGGATCCGGCGCGCGGGTGCTGCTGGCGTTAACGGCGGTCGCGTTCGTGGCCGCGCTGATCGCGGGCTGCGGCGGCTCCGCCTCGTCCTCCTCGAGCAGCAGCAGCAGCAAGAGCCTCACGGTCAGCCCGGCACACCCGAATCCGTCCTCGACGATCACGTTCGGCTTCGTCGCCCCGACGCGAGCGGGGATCGTCGGCAAGGTGATCGACAGCTACAGCCTGAGCGTGACCGGTCCGGCCGGTGCCGGCTGCAAGGGCTCCAAGGAGGCCGCGGGCACGCCGGTCGCGAAGGGTGCCACCGAGCACATCCAGATCGGCCCGTCGCAGCTGGGGGCGAACTGGTGCGTGGGGTCCTACACCGCGCGGGTGTTCGAGATCCAGCGTCCCTACTGCAAGCCCAGCCAGGTCTGCCCGCAGTACGTGCGTGTCGCGGGGATCGTCGCCCGCACGTCGTTCACGATCTCGCGCTGACGCCACCGGCATCGCGCCCGGTGCCATTGTGGCTGCTTCCTTTGACAGCCACAAAGGTATGTAGTAGAAACCACGCGCTCGTCGGTCAGGACGGCGAGGTGGCTTCGGGGCGGAGGCAGACAGTCATGGATCAGCGGTCGATCGTGGGGCAATCGTGAGACGGGCGCGCGGCATGAGGATGCGCGTCGCCGCGGTGGTGGCAGCAGCAGCCGCGTGCCTGGCCGTCGCATCGGTGCTCGTCACCAGCGCGCTGGGCGCGTCGACTTCGGGCCCGTCCGGAGCGAGCGCGGCGGGGCGTCCCCATCAGGTCAACGCCCGGCCTTCGCGCCACCTGGTCGGTGGGTTCGACAACGACTACGCGACCGGGAAGATCGTCAATCTGACTCCGTACACGTGGACGTTGGCCGGCTCCGGCGCCAACGATACAAACGTGCAGTTCTGGGACACGAGCTCGCTCCCGGCGACCGTCAAGCCCGGTCAGTCCTTCACCTACAAGCTGAGGCCTCAGGCGAGCTACGCGACGACGCGCATGTACAACGGCTGGTTCAGCTACCGTGCCGACGCGCTCAACCACGCCGAATACCTGACGGTCGACCTGGAAGGCTCGCACTGCTGGTTCATCTGCCTGTCGCGAGACGGGCCGCCGCTGGTGCCGACGGTGTACAACGCGACCCAAGCCCCACATCACCCTGCCGGCCGCTTCATCTACGACTTCGGGCCCGCGACGGCCAACCCGGAGATCGGCTGGACGGCACAGGGTTACGAAAAGGTCTGGCCCAACACGCCCGACAGCGCCTTCGACTTCACCTTCCAGACCAAGGGCACCTACACGCTCGACGCCTCGAAGGCGCCGCCTCAGCTGTCGGCGCTGATCAACGCGATGTGCGCCGGCGCCAAGGACACGTCCTGCTCGTTCACCAAGAACGGGGACATCCACTGGGGGATCGGCGACTTGGACCAGCAGGCGACGGTGAAGAGCTGCGGCGCCAAGCCGCCTGATGCGCTGCGAACGCGGGCGCGGCGCGAGCCCCCGGCCGACTCGCCGGACTGGCACGCCGTCTCGGTGGAGGCGAAGCGGACTCGGTCGGTGAGCGTGGGTGGCAGCATCACCGCCTCGGCCGAGCTCGAGCTGTTCGAGGTGATCGACGCCGAGGTGTCGGCCAAGATCGGCGTCGAGCACGAGTGGTCTGACACCAAGACGTTTGAGAAGACCACCCGCATCGACGTGCCCCAGGACTGGGTCGCCGGGGTGTGGTCGGCACCCGTCGTCGGCAAGGTGAGCGGCACGCTGGTGGTGACGACCAAGCTGGCGACGTACACGATCACGAACTTCGAGGAGACGGCGAGCGGGGTCAGCAAGGACCTGACGACACCGGCCTTCGACATCATGACCTCGTCGCACGAGATGACGGCGAAGCAGTACCAGACGCTCTGCGCGGGCGGGAGCGCGGGCGCGCCGCCGCCGAACGGAGGCCGCGGATGATGAGTCGCTTCGGCAGGGCCGTCCTGAGCCGAGGAGTCGCCGTCGCGGCCAGCGGGCTGCTCGTGGCGGCGCTCATCGTGGTGGCGTTCCAGTTCGCCGCGAGTCCCACCGCCAGCGCCAGTCCGAAGGGGACGCAGACGATCGACGCCAAGACCGACCCGGGCGCGGCCGGCAGGGCGCTCGACCTCTGCGTGGTGATCTCCAACTGCAAGTTCGTCCAATCCGGGGACATCAAGGTCGGCTACGACGCTCCCCGGGTACTCGGCGACGCGCTGTACAACTGTGGCCAGGCCGACGCCGAGGACGAGGTCACGATCAGCGACGAGCGCTCCGAATCGACGAGCCTCGAGGAGTCGATGTCGGCGAAGGCGACGGCGTCGTTCATCGGCATCGCGAAGGCGTCGATCGAGACGGAGGTGAACAGCAAACAGCTCGACGAAGTCGCGACCACGCTGAAGCAGACCAACTCCGTCAGCGTGGCGCCGGGCACGATCGGATTCACCGAGACGCAGGTCCCGACGGCGTATCTCGACGGCGACACGCACGTGACCAACGGCGTCAATCTGATCAACGTCACGAATCTCGAACTGACCTACCCGGGGTACGGCAACAA
>DATJTM010000282.1:0-7191 GCA_035503395.1 Luteitalea sp. | reverse complement strand
CTCGAGCGGTTCCTGCAATGCCCGGCCAGCAATCCGTTTGCCGGCGGTGGCGACAGTGACCTGCCGTTCGGGCAGCTGAACACCTACACGGCCAACCTGCAGTTCTCGCAGCGCGTCTACGACGGCGGCCTGCTGCGGGCGCAGGAGCGGCAGGCGCGGGCCGGCCGCGAGGCCGCGACGATCGGCGTGACGACGACGCGCGCGCAGCTGAACCTGGACGTCGCCACGGCGTACTACGATGCGGCGCTGAGCGACCGCCTCGTGACGATCACCGAGGCCACGCTCACGCAGGCCGGCGAGACACTGCGGCAGATCGAACTCCAGTTGCAGGTCGGACAGATCGCAGAGTTCGAGGCGCTGCGCGCCCGCGTGACACGCGACAACCAGCGCGCCGCGGTCATTCGCACCACGGTGCAGCGCGACCTCGCGTATCTGCGGCTCAAGCAGTTGATCAACGTGCCGGCCGATCAGGCGATCGAGCTCGACGCGAACCTCACGCAGCCGACCGGGCCGCTGGCGACCCGCTGGAGCGCGCCGCTGGCCGAGGCCGAAGCGAATCTGCGCCTGGTCGACCGTGTCGTCGTGCGCCAATCCGAGATTGGCGTGCAGGCCAACGAAGCGGCCGTCGAGGTCACGCAGTCCGCGTTTCGTCCGCAGGTCAGCCTGACGTCGGTCTTCACGGCCTACGCCTACGACCCGCTGCCGAAGTTCAATCGGCGTGACTGGACGGTGGGCGCTTCGGTGTCGCTGCCGCTGCTCGATGGCGGCCGCCGCAAGGCGAACCGCGCGATCGCGGAGGCGACGCTCGAGGAGAGCAGGCAGCAGCTGCAGATGGTGAAGGAGCTGGCGGATCTCGATCAGCGCAGCGCCCACGCGACCTATCAGGCCGCACGGGCGTCGTGGGAGGCGTCGGCCGGCACGGTGGAGCAGGCGCAGCGCGCCCATCAGATCGCCGACGTGCGCTACCGCGAAGGGCTGTCGACGCAGCTCGAACTCAACGACGCTCGACTGGCACTCGAGCGCGCCGAGGCCGAACGGGCCCAGGCCGCGCACGACCTGCAGGTGGCGCGGGCGCGACTGGCCCTGTTGCCGGATCTGCCGCTCGGCGCGGCAACGGCGAGCGCCACGGCATCGGGCGCCGCCACCGCCGCTGGCAGCGGTGGGGCACAGCAGACAGGACAGGCCGGCACGGCAGCCGGCGGCGCCGGCACGACCGGCGCGCCAACGGGCGCCGCAGGCGGCGCAGGCACGCAGGGGGGCGTACGGCAATGAGAGAGGCGATGACACCGAAGGCGCGGCATGGCCGCTTGGGGATGTTCGGACTGGTGGTGCTCGCGTCTCTGGCCGCGGCGTGCTCTGGCAGTGGCGCGGCCAAGGAGAAGGAGGAGGCCAAGGCGAATGCCCCGGCCGCTCCCGCCGTGCTCGACATCGGCACCGAGAACACCGTGAAGGTGATCAGCGACGAGATCGTCACCGGTCCGGTCGTGTCGGGCACGCTGTCGCCGAAGGACATGGCGACGGTGCGGGCCGAGGTCGGCGGCTCGGTGCTGTCGGCGGCGCTCGAACAGGGACAGGCCGTGCGGCGCGGGCAGTTGCTCGCGCGCATCGAGGCACGGACGGCGGGCGAGGCGGTGACCTCCGCCGAGTCGTCGGTCCGGTCGCAGGAGCAGGCGCTCGATCTCGCCCGTCGCGAACTCGCGCGCAATGAGAAGCTCGTGTCGGCCGGCGCCGTGGCCGAGCGCAACGTCGAGGCGGCACGGAACGACGTCGTGCGGCTCGAGTCGGAAGTGGCGAGCGCCAAGAGCCGTCTGCTCACCGCCCGCAAGACCCTCGGCGATGCCACGGTCGTCGCGCCGATCAACGGCGTGATCGCCACCCGCAGCGTCAACGCCGGCGACGTCGTTGCGCCCGGCGCCGAGCTCTACACCATCGTCGTGCCGTCGAGCATCCAGCTCGAGGCGCAGGTGCCGAGCGATGCGCTGTCGATGGTGAAGATCGGGGCCAACGTCACCTTCGAGGTGCGTGGTTATCCGAACCAGGAGTTCACCGGCAAGGTGGAGCGCATCAGCCCGACGGCCGACCCGACGACGCGTCAGGTGCCGGTGTGGGTCACGGTCGACAATCGCAGCGGTCGCCTCGTGTCGGGCCTGTTCGCCGATGGTCGCGTCACGCAGGCGTCGAAGAAAGGCCTGATCATCCCGACCAGCGTCGTCAGCGACATCGAGTCGCAGCCGACGGTGCTGCGGATTCGCGAGGGCAAGGTCGAGAAGGTGTCGATCCGCACCGGTCTGCTCGACCCGCAGAACGAACGTGTCGAAGTGGTCGACGGGCTGACCGAGGGGGATCTGCTCCTCACCGGTGTGGCCCAGGGCGTCACGCCGGGCACGCAGGTCAAGGTCATCGATCGATCGCAGCCGGCCGCCGCCACCACGGCCCCGGCAGCGGCACCCAAGTCGTAGCACGTGCAGGACGTGAGTTACGGACAGTGGAATGTCGCGTCCGGCGGCGGGTGCCTGAGTCCGGCGCCCGGCCCCCGGTTCCCGGTTCCCGGACGAACGTAAGGAGTATTTGACGTGTTCATCTCCGATTTCGCCATCAAGCGCCCGACCGTGACCGTTGTCGCGATGCTGGCGCTCGTGGTCTTCGGCACCTTCGCGCTGTTCCAGCTCGAGGTAGACGAGTTCCCCGAGATCAACCCGCCGGTGATCTCGGTGTCGCTGCCGTTCCCCGGGGCCTCGCCGGACCAGGTCGAGCGCGACCTGATGGATCCCATCGAGGAAGGTATCTCCAGCATCAGCGGTCTGAAGAAGATGGACTCGCAGTCGCTGGACAGCTTCGGCGTGATCATCGCCGAGTTCGAGTTCGGCAAGGAGCCGGCCGAGGCGTTGCAGGAGGTCCGCGACAAGATCTCGGAAATCCGCAACGAGCTCCCCCTCGAGATGGAGGAGCCGATCCTCAAGCGGTTCGACCCGAACGACTTCCCGATCGTGACGCTGGCGCTGACGTCGAACAACCTGACGGGCGCCCAGCTGACCCAGATTGCCGACCCCGGCGTGACCAACGAGCTGCGCGGCATCCGCGATGTGGCCGAGGTCACCGTGGCGGGCGCGATCGAGCGCGAGATCACCGTCGAGATCAATCCGACGGCGATGCAGACGGCTGGGGTCAGCGTGGCGCAGGTGGTCGGGGCGTTGCAGTCGCAGAACCTCGCCGTGCCAGTCGGACGCCTCCAGGGCGCGATCAACGAGCGGACGATCCGCCTGCGCGGCCGCCTCCAGGCGGCCAACGAGTTCGGCCAGATCGTCGTCAGCCAGTCGGCCGGCCGGATCATCCGGCTGTCCGACGTCGCACGCGTCTTCGACGGCGCCGAGGAGCCGCGCACCGGCGCCTCGTTCAACAGCAGCACGGCGGTCGGCATCGAGGTCAAGAAGACGACCAACGCGTCGACCACTACGGTCAGCCGCGCGGTCATCGAGAAGATCCGCGAAGTGCAGAAGAAGCTGCCGCCGGGCGTCGAGCTGAAGCTGATTCGCGACGCCGGCTCGCGCGTCGAGGCGTCGGTCGAGAGCGTGCAGTCGGCGCTGATCGAGGGTGCGGTGCTCACCGTGTTCACGGTGTTCCTGTTCCTCAACTCGTGGCGCTCGACGGTCATCACCGGCCTGGCGCTGCCGGTCTCGGTGCTCGCCTCGTTCATCGCCGTGCTGATGTTCGGCTTCAAGCTCGAGACGATGTCGCTGCTCGGCCTGTCACTGGCGATCGGCATCCTGATCGACGATGCGATCGTGGTGCGCGAGAACATCGTGCGCCACGTCGAGATGGGGAAGGACCACTACACCGCGGCGCGTGAAGGCACGTCGGAAATCGGCCTGGCCGTCGCCGCGACGACGTTCTCGATCGTCGTCGTCTTCGTGCCGATTGGCTACATGGGCGGCCTGGCGCAGCAGTGGTTCGCCCCCTTCGCCCTGACGATTGCCTGCTCGGTGCTGGTGTCGCTGTTCGTCTCGTTCTCGCTCGACCCGATGCTGTCGGCCTACTGGCCCGACCCGCACATGCCGATCGAGGAGCGCAGCTTCGTGTCGCGGCTGCTCGACCGCTTCAACAAGTGGTTCGACCGTCAGGCGGAGCGCTACAAGTCGGTCATCAGCTGGGCGCTGCGGCATCGGCTGGCGATGGTCTTCCTGACGGTGGCTTCGTTTGCCGGCGCGATTGCGCTGCCGGTGATGGGGCTGATCGGCGGCGGCTTCATGCCGATCATGGACAACTCGGAGTTCAGCGTCGTGGTGACGACGCCGCCCGGGTCCAACATCTCGTACACGCAGCTGAAGACGCAGGAAGTCTCGAACATCGCCCGGTCGCTGCCCGAGGTCGCGTACACCTACACGAGCATCGGCGGCCAGACTGAGTCGGTCGACGAGGCGACGGTGTACGTGCGCCTGAAGCCGCGCGTCGAGCGGACCCGGCGGCAGGAGGACGTGGCCGCCGATCTGCGCGCCAAGCTGCTGCAGCTCGGTGGCGTCGAGGCCTGGATCAACACGAACTTCTTCGGCAACTTCAAGCAGATCCAGCTGCAGTTGACCGGACCGAAGTCCGACGAACTGTCGGTGCTGGCTGAGCGCATCCGCGACGAGGTCAAGCAGGTGCCTGGCGCGGTCGACGTCGGCCTCTCGACCAAGGGCCGCAAGCCGGAGATCGACGTCGTGCTCGATCGCGGGCTCGCCGGATCGCTCGGCGTGACCGTCGGTCAGGTGGCGCAGGCGTTGCGTCCGGCGTTTGCGGGCATCGACACCGGCGACTGGATTGATCCCGAAGGTGAGACGCGCGACGTCTACGTGCGACTGGCGCCAGAGGCGCGGTCACGCGCCAAGGATCTGTCGCAGCTGCCGATCTCGGTGCAGGGGCCGCAGGGTCCGGTGCTCATCCCGCTGGGGCAGGTGGCGAAGCTGGAGAACAGCGTTGGTCCGGCCCGTATCGACCACCTCAATCGCGATCGCGTCATCAAGATCGAGGCGAACACCGAGGTGCGGTCGCTGAACGAGGTGCTGGCGGACGTGATGCCGCGCATCGCGTCGAAGGTGCCGCTGCCGGCCGGCTACGAGTTGTCGACCGGCGGTGAGTCGGCCGACCAGGCCGAAGTCTTCGGCGGCATCCTGGCGGCGCTGGGGCTGGCGATCCTGTTGATGTACTTCGTGCTGGTGCTGCAGTTCGGATCGTTCCTCGACCCGCTGGCGATCATGATCTCGCTGCCGCTGTCGCTGATCGGCGTGATGCTGGCGCTGCTGGTGACCAACACGACGATCAACCTGATGAGCATGATCGGCGTGATCCTGCTGATGGGCATCGTCGCCAAGAACGCCATCCTGCTGGTCGACTTCGCCAAGTGGTCGATGGAGCAGGGGATGGAGCGGCGTGAGGCGCTCATCGAGGCCGGTCGCGTCCGTCTGCGGCCGATCCTGATGACCAGCTTCGCGCTCGTGGCCGGCATGATGCCGGTGGCGATCGGCCACGGTGAAGGCGCCGACTTCCGCGCCCCGCTCGGCCGCGCCGTCATCGGCGGCGTCATCACCTCGACGCTGCTGACGCTGCTGGTCATTCCGACGCTGTACGACATCATGGCCGGCCTGCGCGACTGGACGCTGGGCCTGTTCCGCCGCGGCGACAAGGTCCGCAGCCACGGCCACGCCAGCGAGCCGATCGACCTGCCGGAGCCGGCTGCCACTCGGCTCTCCAACTGAAAGTCAGAAGTCGAAAGTCAGAAGTCACAAGGACAGCACGAAGCGCCGCCGGAGAAATCCAGCGGCGCTTTCGTGTTTGATCGGTGACCGCGCAGTCGACTGCGGACTACCGACTGCCGACTGCCGACTGCCGACTTCCTTCGGCCTTTGAACTTCCTTGTGACTTTGGCCTTCAGACTTTTGACTTTCCTTTAAGTACCAGTAGACCCAAACCCTCCCCGTGACGCCGCGTCCTCATCGTGCTCGAGCGGGACGAAGGTGACGCGCGGCACCTTGAGCACGAAGGCCTGGGCGATACGGTCGCCTTTCGCGATGGCGACCGGTGCGTCGGTGTAGTTGAGGACGAGGACCCGCGCCTCGTCGGCGGGCCCGCGGTAGTCGCTGTCGAGGACGCCAAGACCGTTGGCGACGATCAGCCCCCGTTTGGGTAGGCTGCTGCGCGCCACGATGGCGAGGAAATGGCCGTCGGGGACGGCGAAGACGAGGCCGGTGGGGACGAGCGCGAGCTGGCCGGGGCCGACCTGCAGGTCGGCAGCTGCAGCCAGGTCGACCGCGGCTGCGCCGGCGGTCTGGTACGCAGGGATCGAGGTGCCTTCGGCGGCGCGCACGCCAACCGTTATGGAATCATTCGTTGAATCCACGCTTGTGTATCTCCACATGCGATGCTACAGTTTTCTTCGACATCCGGAGCGGCTCGCGGCAGGCGCGGGCCCGGCAACCTGGGGCGGACATCCCAAGGTGCCAGCCCGGTCGGGGTAGTGCACCGATCGTGGCGATGCGGTTCGAGACGAACAAACCAAAGTGTCCGGCGGGTCAGTCCCGCAGCCTCCGGGTGTCTTCACTTGGTAACTCAGGAGAAGACACCGTGAATCCTCCCGTTCCCCCCGTCGAGTCCCCGTCGGCACAGGCGCCGCGTCGCCCGTCGCTGCAGGTGGCGCTCTCGCCGCAGGACCGCCGCTTCCAGCGCCTTGGTGAGAATCATCACCTGTGGCGGAACGGCCGGTTCTGGTGGATCGCGTACACGGTTATCATTGACGGCTGGCGTCAGGAGCGGATTCGTCATTCGCTCAAGACCGACGACCTGACCGAGGCGCGCGTGCGCCGGGACGAGATCCTGGCCACCGTCAGTTCCGAAGGCGTACTGCGCCGCGTGAGCTGATCGCCCAGGCCCGGCTCCGTCGTTGCGCAGCGGCTGCGGTCGCGCGCCGCGACGGTACGTGAACGGCTGGCACGACGAAGCTCCGGCCCCAACGCATTTCGCATCACCCGAAGGATTAGTCCCGCATGTCCCGTTTCGTTCTCACGTCGGAGTCCGTCTCGGAGGGTCACCCCGACAAGGTGGCTGACCTCATCTCCGACTCGGCGCTCGACGCCTGCCTGTCGCAAGACCCCACCTCGAAGGTGGCGGTCGAAACGCTCGTGAAGGAAGACCTCGTGGTCCTCGCCGGTGAGGTCACCA
>DATJTM010000281.1:0-5755 GCA_035503395.1 Luteitalea sp. | reverse complement strand
ACCACGGCCGACCATGCCGAGTTCCACGCGGCGTTCAATGAAAAGCGGCGGCCCGACTGGCAGGGTCGCTAGGCCGGAGCCGCTAGCCCTGACCGGCCGGGCGGTCCAGCACGGCGAAGCCCTGCACTTCCACCAGCGCGTCCTCGTCCCACAGCCGGGTGACACCGATGCCCGCCATTGCCGGGTAGTCGGTGCCGACGAGCCGGCGCCAGACCTGACCGATCTCGCGCGCATGCGCGCGGTAGTCGCCGAGGTCGACGGCGTAGACGGTGAGCGAGGCGAGCTGGTCGGGCCGGCCACCGGCGGCCTCGAGCGCCGCGAGCAGGTTGCCGAGCGCGGTCTCGAACTGGCTCACGACGCCGCCGTTGACGATGTTTCCGGACGGATCCAGCGCGGTCTGTCCGGCGAGGAAGACGATCGTCCCGGTGCCGACAACCGCATGCGAGAAACCGGCCGGTTTGGCCAGCCTCGGTGGGTTGACCCGCTCAATGCTCACGCCTGCACGGCTCCTCCGTCGACGGTGATGCCCTGCCCGGTTATCGCGCCGTTCTGCGCGCAGAACCATACCGCCTCGGCCACCTCGTCCGGGCTGATCAGCCGCCCGATCGGCTGCTTGCGGGCGAGCGTCTCGCGCACGTCGGCCGGGTCACGGCCCGATGCCGCAACGACGGACTGCACGGTGGTCTCGGTCATCGGTGTGTCGGCAAAGCCGGGGCAGACCGCGTTCACCGTGACGCCGGTGCTCGCGAGTTCCGCCGCGGCGGAGCGGACGAGGCCGAGCACGCCGTGCTTGCTGGCCGCGTACGCCGCGATGTACGGCTCGCCGATGCGCGCCGCGTTCGACGCGATGACGACGATGCGCCCGAACCGTGCCGCGCGCATGTGCGGCACAGCGCGACGGAGGCAGCGGAACGGAGCGGTGAGGTTCACGTCGAGCATGCGTTGCCAGTCGTCGTCTGACGTGCGATCGACGCGGGCGGAGAATCCGCTGCCTGCGTTGGCGATCAGTACGTCGACCGCGCCCCATTGCGCCTCGACCTCGCCGAAGATGTGCACGGGCGCGTCGGGCGCGGTGATGTCGGCCGGGATGGTCAGCGTGGGCCCGTCGCACCCAGCCGCCGTCGTGTCGAGTTCGTCCGGGCTGCGGGCGGTCAGCGCGACTCGCAAGCCGGCCTGACTGAGCCGGGTGGCGATGGCGCGGCCGATGCCGCGGCCCGCGCCGGTGACGAGCGCGACATGCTCGCCGCCTGTCACGGGCGCCATCGTCGATGTGCCACGGCGGGGCGTCCCGATCGGATGAGTTCGAGTCGGGGCCGCGGTCCGTCGGTGCGTCCAGCCTGCGGTCGGCGCGACCCAGCCTGCCACGGTTGCGGCCACACCGCGCCCGCCCCCTGGTAGCCCTGCTCGGCCGCGGCGTGCAGCGTCCAGTTGGGGTCGTACAGGTGAGCGCGGCCGAGCGCGCACACATCGGCCCGTCCGGCCAGCAGAATCGAGTTCACGTCGTCGTAGGACGAGATGATGCCGACCGCCATGGTCGCGATGCCCGCCTCGTTGCGGATGCGGTCGGCGAAGGGTGTCTGATAGGAGCGGCCGAACGCGGGCCGCTCGTCCGCGACGACCTGACCGGTCGACACGTCGACGATGTCGGCGCCCGCGGCGGCGAACGCCTTGGCGATGTCGACCGCGTCCGCCGCGGTGATGCCGTCCTCGCACCAGTCAGTCGCCGAGATCCGCACGCTCATCGGCTTGTGCTCCGGCCACACGGCACGAATCGCGGCGAACACCTCGAGCGGGTAGCGCAGCCGGTTCGCGAGGGTTCCGCCGTAGTCGTCCGTGCGGTGATTGGTCATCGGCGAGATGAAGGACGAGAGCAGATAGCCGTGCGCGCAGTGCAGTTCGAGCAGGTCGAAGCCGGCCGTGTCGGCCCGCTGCGCCGCCGACACGAACTCGTCCTTGATTTCGCGCAGCCCGTCAGCGTCGAGTTCGCGCGGCACCTGGTTGACGCCGGCGCGGTACGGCAGTGGGGACGGACCGACGACCGGCCAATTGCCGTCCGGGAGCGGCTCGTCGATGCCCTCCCACATGAGCCGGGTAGAGCCCTTGCGGCCGGAGTGCCCGAGCTGCATGCCGATCTTCGCCGCCGAATGTTCGTGCACGAAGTCGGCGATGCCCCGCCACCGCGCCGCCTGCTCGTCGGTGTAGATGCCCGTGCACCCCGGCGTGATCCGGCCGGTTTCCGAGACGCACACCATCTCGGTCATCACCAGTCCGGCGCCGCCGAGGGCCTTGCCGCCGAGATGCACCAGGTGGAAGTCGCTGGGCCGCCCGTCCTCGGCGACGTACATGTCCATTGCCGAGACGACGACGCGGTTGACCAGCTCGAGCTCTCGCAGCCGGAACGGCTGGAACATCGGCGGACGCACTTCGCCCGAGCCGAAGCCGCGCTCGGCCTCGTGGGCGGCGAACCAGGCGTCGACAGCGTCGACGAATTCGGGATCGCGCACGCGCAGGTTGTCGTAGGTAACCCGGCGGCTGCGCGTCATGATGTTGAACGCGAACTGCAGCGGGTCCTGATCGGTGTACTGGCCGAGGTTCTCGAACCACTCGAGGCTGGCCTGCGCGGCCCGCTGCGTGGACAGCACCACCGGGCGCCGCTCGGCCTCATACGCCTCCAGCGCCGCGTCGAGATCGGGCTGTTCGTGCAGGCAGGCGGCCAGCGCAAGGGCGTCCTCCATGGCCAGCTTGGTGCCCGAACCGATCGAGAAGTGCGCGGTGTGCGCAGCATCGCCCATCAGCACGAGGTTCCCGTGCCGCCACGTCTCGTTGCGGACGGTCGTGAAGTTCAGCCACTTCGAGTTGTTCATCAGCACGTTGTGGCCGTCGAGGACGTCGGCGAACAGGTCGCGGATCAAGGCGACCGACTTCTCGTCCGACTCTCCCGGACCGAACTTCCGATCGGCGAACGCATGGAAACCGGCGCGCCGCCATACCGCGTCGTTCATCTCGACGATGAACGTGCTGCCCTTCGCGTCGTACGGGTAGCCGTGGATCTGCATCACCCCGTACGGCGTCTCGCGGACGTAGAACTTGAACGCGTCGAAGACCTTGGTCGTGCCCAGCCACATGTACTTGCACTGGCGCTGCTCGAGGCTCGGCCGGAACGTCTGCGCATAGGCCGTGCGCACCGCCGAGTTGACCCCGTCGCAGGTGACGACGAGGTCGTACTCGGCGGCGAGATCGGCGACATCGGGCGCCGGTGTGCAGAAGTGCAGTTGCACGCCGAGTTCGGTGCCGCGGTCCTGCAGGATTTCCAGCAGCCGCTTGCGGCTCATCGCCGCGAAGCCGTGGCCGCCGCTGGTCAACGTCCGCCCGCGGAAGTGCACGTCGATGTCGTCCCAGCGCGCGAACTCGGCCTGCATCCGCGTGAAGATCCGCTCGTCGGCATGTTCGATGCCACCGAGCGTCTCGTCCGAGAACACCACGCCGAACCCGAATGTGTCGTCGCGCGCGTTGCGCTCCCACACCGTGATCTCGTGGTCGGTGCCGAGCTGCTTCATCAGCGCGGCGAAGTAGAGCCCGCCCGGCCCTCCCCCGACGATCGCGATCTTCATGACGCCTCCGGGGCAGAAGCGGCCAGATCGCGCAGCACGTATCGCTGCACCTTTCCTGACGACGTGCGCGGCAGCGCGGCCAGGAACTCGATCGCGCGCGGGTGCTTGTACGGCGCGATGCTCCGCTTCACGAAGTCCTGCAGCTCGCTGATCAGAGCGTCGTCGCCAGTGACGCCGGCGGCCACCACGATGTACGCCTTCACGATGTGACCGCGGGCCGGGTCGGGTGCTGCCACGACCGCGCACTCCGCCACGGCCGGGTGCTCGGCCAGCACCTCTTCGACCTCAGGACCGGCGATGTTGTAGCCGGACGACACGATCATGTCGTCGCCGCGGGCCACGAAGATGAAGTAGCCGTCCTTGTCCTGCACGTAGATGTCACCGGTGAGGTTCCATCCGTTCTGGACGTAGACGCGCTGGCGCTCGTCGGCGAGGTAGCGGCAGCCGGTCGGTCCTTTGACGGCGAGCCGCCCCGGCGAGCCGATGGGCACCGGGTGTCCGTCGGCATCGAGGATCGTCGCGTGGTAGCCGGGCACCTCGACGCCGGTCGCACCGGGATGGATGTCGTCGTCGGCGGCGGAGATGAACACGTGCAGCATCTCGGTCGAGCCGATACCGTCGATCAGCCGCACCCCCGTCGCGTCGTAGAACGCCTGCCAGGTCGACCGCGGCAGGTGCTCGCCGGCGGCCACACCACGCCGCAGTCCGCGCAGCCTGTCCGCGCCGCCGGCGGTGAGCATCGACTTGTACGCCGTCGGCGCGGTGAAGCAGACGGTGACCCCGTGCGTGTGGATGGCGGTGGCCAGCTCGTCCGGAGTTACCCGCTCCAGCAGCAGCGTGGATGCGCCGACCCGCATCGGGAAGATGAGCAGGCCGCCGAGCCCGAACGTGAACGCGAGCGGCGGTGTGCCGGTGACGATGTCGTCCGGCTCGATCCGCACGACGTGCCGGCCGAACGTGTCGGCGATGGCGAGCACGTCCCGGTGAAAGTGCATCGTCGCCTTGGGTCGCCCGGTGGTGCCGGAGGTGAACGCGAGCAGCGCCACATCGTCGGCTGCGGTGTCGGCCGGCGGGAACGGCGTGCCCCGCTGTTCGGCGCTGACGGCAGCGAGCTGGTCGAAGGTCACCAACGGCGCCGTGCCGAGATCGGCCGCCCGCAGATCATCGACGAACCGGTCGTCACACAACGCCAGGTTGACGCGCGCGATCTCGGCCAGGGTGGACAGTTCGCCGGCGCGCAGCATCGGCATGGTGGTGACCGCGACGGCGCCGACACGCAGCGTCGCGAGCCACGCAACCGTGAGCCGGGGATTGTTCGGTGCACGCAACAGGATGCGGCTGCCCGGGACGATCCCGTAGCGGTCACACAGCACATGGCAGGTCCGCTCGACTTCGCGAAGCACGTCACCGTAGGTCGAGACGCCGCCGTTGGCTGTCCGCAGGCACGGCCGAACGGGACCGTGCCGCTCGATGACGCGGTCGAGCAGCTCGGTGACGCAATTGAGCCGCTCTGGATAGTGGACGTCCTCGATGTCGAACACCAACTCGGGCCACTGATCCCGTGCCGGCAGCGAATCGCGGCAGAACGTATCGACGTGCCCCGACGGCATCATGAATCCAGTATGTTGCTTTTCTGACGATAGTCAAGAGATCGATAGGCCGGTACGCCCGGCCGGACCGTCCCTGGCGGTATCTTCTTGCCGTGACTGCCGCCGGGCCCATGCAGAACGCCGACCCGCCGCCGCGCGCGTTGATCGTCAGCCTCTTCGGCATGTACGCACGGGAGTCGGGGGGCTGGCTGAGCGTCGCAATGCTGATCAAGTTGATGGCCCAGCTCGGCGCGGACGAGACCGCGGTGCGGCCGTCGATCTCCCGGCTGAAGCGACGCGGCGTGATCGAAGCCAAGCGGGTCGGCGGCCGCGCCGGTTACACGATCGGCGAGCACGCCCGGCGTGTGCTCGATCTGGGCGATCGGCGGATCTTCGAGCAGAAGCGCGCCGTCCTGTCGGACGGATGGCTGCTCGCCGTCTTCAGCGTCCCGGAGCCCGAGCGCGACAAGCGACACCTGCTGCGGTCTCGGCTCGCCTGGCTCGGCTTCGGGACGGTGACATCCGGGGTCTGGATCGCGCCGAAGCACCTCGAGG
>DATJTM010000280.1:0-10116 GCA_035503395.1 Luteitalea sp. | reverse complement strand
GGGATGACGTGGCGGGGCTCGCCGCGTCGCCCCGCGGTCGCAGGGGCTTACTTGGAGGACGTCTCGACCGGATAGTCGATCACGTACGGGCAGAACGGACGATCCTTGGCGGCGCCGCGCTTGACGATGCGAATGGTCATGGGTTCCTCGGGAGGGGGAGGACGGCGTGGCGCCAATCGCCACGACGGCAAAGCACGTGTTCTGGCTACATCGCGGCAGCAGCGATCTCGTCGAGCGCCGTGAGCATGCTGGGACGATGGCAGCTCGGCACGCCGAGGTCCCCCTGCTCGTTGTGGGCGGCCACCGAACAGCCGCCGCCACAGACCGGCACCAGGGCGCAGTCGCCACACGCGCGCCATGGCGCATGCGTGTCGAACCGCTCCCGCATGGCGACATGCGTGTCGTCGAGTGCGGGCTCCACATGTCCGATGCGGAGCGATGACTCGCCGGTGAACCCGGGGCACGGGTAGAGCGACCCGTCGGGTCCGATGGTGTAGGCGTGACGGCGATGCAACTCGCATGGACCGAGGTGCAACCCGTCGGGTGTCTCGAAGCCGCTGGCCCGGGTCTCCGCCCTGAGCCACGACATCCGCTCGTCCACCACCTGGCAGCTGTCGCACGGCGACGATGACCCTCCGCCGTTGCCTGCCGCGGTCATGCAGGTGCCCCCGAGCGCCGGCGCCGAGTCGCTCACCGGGGTGAGCGGAATCAGACGACGGCCATCCGGGCGGGCCTGCGCCACGACGGGCCTCCCCGTATTCGGCCCGCGAATGATGGGCTTGAATCCCACCTTCACGATGCGATCGGCGAACGGCTGGCTACGGAGGAAGGACAGTAACTCCGGATAGGACTCGGCGCTCCCGACGTCGAAGTTGCCGCCGATGCTCAGTCGCACCTTCGCAGCCACCGCGGCCATGTTGGCGAGGATGCGGTCGAAGGTGCCCTGGCCGCCGCGCAGGGGCCGCAGGCGATCGTGCGTCGCCTTGTCGCCGTCGAGCGTGATCTTCACGCCGGTCAAGCCGAAGGGCAGCAGCCGGTCGACGACGGCCTCGGTGAGGAGCAGGCCGTTGGTGATGATGCTGATGGCCATCGCGATGCCGCGCGACCGGCAGGCCGCCGAAAGGCGCTCGGCCAGCGCGTAGACCACCGGCAGATTCAGGAGCGGCTCGCCGCCGAAGAAGGTCAGCGTGAACTTGCCCGGCGAGAGCTTGTCGAGGCGTTCCTCGAGCCAGGTGGCCACGCGGTCGGCAGTCGCCAGCGACATCCGGCCCGCCTTCTCGTTGTGGTCGGCGTGGTCCCCCTGGATGCAGTAGTCACAGGCGAAATTGCATTGCAACGTCGTCAGCAGCGTGACGCGCACGTGGCTGGCGTCCTCCCGCAGATCGCGGAAGAACGTCTCGACCGCCTGGTCCTCCGCTTCGCGACTCTCGACGAGGAAGCCGAGGTCCGTCAGCTGCTCGACGGCTTCGCGGCTCCGGAAATCGAGCATCTCGACATCGTCCTGCGCCCGCGCCATGAGGGCGACGACGTCATCGGACACCACGATCTGGGTGTCGGTCAGCGAGTTGAAGAGGAACGTCTCCCCCGTACCAGGTATCGGGGTAGCGACAGTGAACCGGGACGCGCGCATGGCGGCGCCCATGGGTGCCAGAAAGGTGCCAGAGGCGCGGGAATCAGCTCCTGGCGCGTAAATCCAAGGAAGTGATGGTGTTTCCGATCAGGGAACCACTCGGTAGCCAGTGTGAGGAAGGCAATTATTGCTAACCAGTTGCGCGGATCGACGGCAGGAACTGCCTACTGTCGGGTTACCGACATGATCCAGACACATATCTGCCACCCAGCGTCCGTCGGTGATCGCAGTTCGACGCTAGCTATCGCGAAGCCGCCGGGTCACGTCGTTCAGGCCGAGGCGCCCCATCCTGTGTTTGAGGGTGCTCAGTGGCAGACGGAGCTGGCGCGCCGTGGCGGCCACGTTCCACTCGGCCTTCTCGAGCGCCTTGAGGAGGTAGCTGCGCTCGAAGGCGGCAACGGCCTGGTCCAGCACGCTGTCGTTCGGGTCCGAATGCTGCGCGTCGAGGTCGGCCACGTGCACATCGATGGGCAGGTCGGCCTCGGTGATCTCGGTCTTGTCGCAGAACGCGACCATGCGCTCGGCCACGTTCTGCAGTTCGCGGATGTTGCCGCGCCATTTGTACCGCTGCAGCGCGGCGAGGGCGGCCGGCTCGATGCCGCGGACACCCTTGCGAAAACGCACGGCGTACCGCCGGATGAAGACGTCGAGCAGCTGGCCGAGGTCTTCCAGGCGGTCGCGCAGGGGCGGCAGGCGCACCGGGATGACATTGATCCGATAGAACAGGTCTTCCCGGAACCTGCCCATCCGGACGGCCTCGTTGAGGTCGGCATTGGTGGCCACGACCAGCCGGAAGTCGACGCGAATCGGATGACGCCCGCCGACGCGCTCGATTTCGTTCTCCTGGAGGGCGCGCAGGAGCTTGGCCTGCAGGTCGAGGCGCAGGTCGCCGATCTCGTCGAGGAACAGCGTGCCGCCGTTGGCGAGTTCGAACTTGCCCAGCTGCTGGCGGACGGCGCCGGTGAAGGCGCCACGCTCGTGCCCGAACAGCGTGCTCTCCACGAGCTCGCCCGGCACGGCGGCCAGGTTGACCGCAATGAACGGCCCCTTGCGACGGTCGGACTCGGCGTGGACGCGGCGGGCGAGCATCTCCTTGCCGGTGCCGCTCTCGCCGGTGATGAGGACCGTCGTGTCCAGGGTCGCCACCTTCTCGACCATGCTGACGACGGCTCGCATCGCGGCGCTGGTGCCGGTGACGAACTCCTCGTCCTGGGCCTGGACCTGCGCCGTGAGCGACTCGACGCGGTTGCGGAGATCCTGCCGTTCGCTGGCGTTGCGGACGAGCGCCCGCAGCGCGTCGTAGTCGAACTCCTTGGTGATGTAGTGGTAGGCGCCCAGCTTCATGGCCTGGACGGCGGTCTCGACGTCGGTGATCGCGGAAATCATGATCACCTCGACCTCGTTGCGCTGGTCACGGACCTGCTTGAGCATCTCGAGGCCGCCGATTCCGGGGAGCCGCACGTCCAGCAGCATCAGGTCGACCCGGGTCTGGCGCAGCCGTGACAGCCCGTCCTCGGCCGATGCCACCGACAGCACCCGGTAGTCCCGCTTCAGGATTGCGGTCAGCGTATCCCGCATCCCCTCATCGTCATCGACGATGAGGATGGTCTTCAGGGGCGGCGGCATGCGTCCCGGCATCATACTCAACAGTAGGCCTCCGTCCCGGTCCGCTGACGCTGGCGGCGGGCAAGTGGTTCCCGGCGTGCGGCCGGCCGTTCGGGCGATTCCGGGGCAACCGGAGTCGCGGCACGATCCATAATTGCGAGTTTCTCCGACCCGGGTCCCGGCTTATCGCCGGGGCCGGCGGAACCTGGGATTCGACACGCAGAGGAGCAGGGGTGGCGAGCGCATTCGATGTCGTGGTGATTGGTGCGGGGACCGGCGGTTACGTGGCGGCCATTCGGGCGGCGCAGCTCGGACTGACGACGGCGGTCGTCGAGCGCGAGTCGACGCTGGGCGGCACCTGCCTGAACTGGGGCTGCATCCCGACCAAGGCGCTGCTCGAGCACGCGCACGCCTTCAAGGTCGCCAAGCAGGCCAAGGACTGGGGCATCACCCTCGGCGAGGCCGCGGTCGGCATCGACATGAACGTCGTGCAGGACCGCAAGGACAAGATCGTCAAGGGCCTCACCGGCGGCATCGGCCTGCTCTTCAAGAAGAACAAGGTCGAGTGGATCAAGGGCACCGCCCGCCTGCTCGGCAAGGGCGCCATCGAGGTCACCGACGCCGCCGGCGCCACGAGCCAGATCACGGCCGGCAAGGAAATCATCGTCGCGACCGGTTCGTCGCCGCGCAGCGTCCCCGGGATCACGTTCAACCACACCCGCATCATCACCTCGAACGAGGCGATGAGCATGCGTGAAGTGCCCAAGTCCATCGTCGTGATGGGGAGCGGCGCCGTCGGCGTCGAGTTCGCCTCGATCTTCAACAGCTTCGGCACCGCCGAGGTGACCGTCATCGAGCTGCTGCCGCGCATCGTGCCGAACGAGGACGCGGCGGTCTCGGAGACGCTCGAGAAGAGCTTCCGGAAGAAGAAGATTCGCGTGCTGACCGGCACCAAGGTGACCGGTGCCGTCAACAAGGGCGAGTCGGTGGAAATCACCGCGCAACTGCCCGACGGCAAGACCGAGACGATCAGCGCGGAGTACCTGCTCGTGGCGACCGGTCGCGGACCGGTGACCGACGGACTCGGCGCTGAGGAAGCCGGTCTCGTGCTCGAGCGCGGCTACATCAAGGTCGACGAGCTGCTGCGCACCTCCGTGCCCGGCATCTCCGCGGTCGGCGACGTGATCACGCTCGGCACTGGCGCGCACAAGCAGCTGGCGCACCTGTCGTCGGCCGAGGGCATCCTCGTCGCGGAGCGGATCGCCGGCCACGACGTGCGTCCCATCAACAGCGACCACGTGCCCGGCTGCACGTACTGCGACCCCGAGATCGGCAGCGTCGGCCTCACCGAGGCCCAGGCGAAGGAGAAGGGTTACGACGTCAAGGTCGGCACCTTCCCCTTCGGCGTCCTCGGCCGCGCCAAGATCGCCAACGAAACCGAAGGCTTCGTGAAGATCGTGTCCGAGACCAAGTACGACGAGATCCTCGGCGTGCACATGATCGGCCCACGTGCCACCGAACTGGTGGCGCAGGCGACGCTCGCGCTGCGCCTCGAGTGCACGGTCGAGGAGCTGATCCGCACCATCCAGGCGCATCCGACGATGTCGGAGGCGGTGGGCGAGGCGGCACACGCCTCCCATGGGGCCGCGATTCACATGTAGCTCGAACACAGGCAGGCTGCAGGCTGTAGGCTGCAGGCTACCTGTGGTGGGACCCGGGCGGTCAGGTTCATGTAGCCTGTAGCCCGAAGCCCGTAGCCATTTCCGTATGCCGACAAACGTCGTGATGCCCCAGATGGGGGAATCGGTCGCCGAGGGCACGGTCGTCCGCTGGATCAAGAAGGTCGGCGACAGCGTCGATCGCGACGAGCCACTCTTCGAGATCTCGACCGACAAGGTCGACGCAGAGATCCCGTCTCCGGCGGCGGGCGTGCTGCTCGAAATCCGGGCGCACGAAGGCGACACCGTACCAATCGACACCGTCGTCGCGGTGCTCGGCGAAGCGGGCTCGGTGCCGACGCCGGCGACGAGCGTCGACTCGCAGGCCGACGGCACGCCGGCAGCGCCTCAGGACACGTCGGTCGCTCTCGACCAGGCGCCGGCTGGTGACAGCGCGGCCGCCATGGCGCCCGCGCCCGATGACGCGTCAGTCGATGCTGACCAGTCGATCGAGGATCTGACCGAGGCGCGGCGCCGGCAGAAGTCGTCGCCGCTGGTGCGCAGGATTGCCGCCGAGCATCACGTCAACATCGCGCAGGTGTCCGGCTCGGGCGTCAGCGGCCGGGTCACCAAGCACGACATCCTGAAGTTCATCGACGAGCGGAAGCCGACTGCGGTGGCCGCGCGGTCCGGCGGCGGCCTCCACGTGCCGGCATTCCAGCCGGGCGAGGCGATCGAGGTGCAGCCGCTGTCGGTGATGCGCCGCAAGATCGCCGAGCACATGGTGTACAGCCGGCGCACGTCGGCGCACGTACACACCGTGTTCGAGGTGGACTTCACGCGCGTCGCGGCGGCGCGGCAGGCGCAGAAGGCCGAGTTCGAGCAGGCCGGCGCCAGGTTGACGTTCCTCGCCTTCATCGCGAAAGCGATTGCCGATACATTGCGGGCGACGCCGATGATGAATGCCGCCCTCGACGGCGACAACATCGTCTACAAGAAGGACGTCAACCTAGGTTTCGCGGTGGCGCTGGACTGGGGCCTGATCGTGCCGGTCGTGCCGAAGGCCGACGAGAAGAGCCTGCTCGGCCTCGCCAAGGGCATCGCCGACGTCGCGGCACGGGCTCGCGCCAAGCAGCTCAAGCCGGAGGACGTGCAGGGCGGCACCTTCACCATCACCAATCCAGGGTCGTTCGGCGCGCAGTTCGGGTTGCCGATCATCAACCAGCCGCAGGTCGCGATCCTCGGCGTCGGCACGATCGAGAAGCGCGTGGTGGTGGTCGACGACATGATCGCCATCCGCCAGCGCGGCTACCTCACGCTCGGCTTCGACCATCGGCTCGTCGATGGCGCGGTGGCCGACGAGTTCATGAGCCGAGTGAAGGGCCGCCTCGAGTCCTGGCCCTGATGCGTCCGCTCCGCGTGCAGCACGCCGGGCTGGTGCCATACGAGGCCGGCCTCGCGCTGCAGGCCGACCTGGTGGCCGCCCGCAAGGCCGACACCGTCCCCGACACCCTGGTGCTGCTGCAGCATCCGCCCGTCATCACGCTCGGCGTGAAGGTGCGGCAGTCGCGCGAGCACGTCCTCGCCAGTGATGAGGACCTGCAGACCCGCGGTGTGGCACTGCACGAGGCGGGGCGCGGTGGCGACGTCACCTATCACGGCCCCGGCCAGCTCGTCGGTTATCCGGTACTCGACCTCAAGCCCGATCGGCAGGATGCCCACAAATACGTTCGCGACCTGGAAGCCGTGCTCATCGGCGTCTGCGCCGAGTACGGCCTCGCGGCCGACAGGAAGTCGGGGCTGACGGGCGTGTGGGTCGGCGAGGAGAAGGTCGCGGCGATCGGCGTGCGACTGTCGCGCTGGGTGAGCAGTCACGGGTTCGCGCTGAACGTCAGCACCGACCTCGACCATTTCGGCCTGATCGTGCCGTGCGGCATCAGCGATCGTGGTGTGACGTCGCTGGGCAAGCTCCTGGGCCAGCCGCCGCCGATGCCCGACGTCGAGGCGCACGTCGTCGCCCACCTCTGCCGCGTCTTCGACCGCGAAGTCGCCTGATTCCCCACGCCCTGTCAAAACAGAGGGCCGCGTTGGAACAACGGGCCCTACCTCGAGGCCGACAATCGGCATTTCGTAGCCGACCGACTTGTCGGTCGGAACGAAACCGCGCCGCGCCCCGGCCCGACAAGTCGGGCCGCTACGAATAGAGGTCTGCCCCCCGGGAATAGAACGCCGCGCCACGGTGTTCTGTGATCGGAGGCGTGATGAAGAGGGACAGCAACTCCGAACGGGCACTCATCGAACAGCTGCAGTCTGGCGATCCGCTGGCGGTCGACACCCTGGCGCGCACCTACGGCGCCAAGGTCTACCAGCTGGCATTCCGATACATGAAGAACCGCGAGGACGCCGAGGAAGTGGCGCAGGACGTCCTCATGAAGGTCATCAACAAGGTCGACGCGTTCCGCGGTGACGCGGCGCTCTCGAGCTGGATCTACCGCATCACGTTCAACACCGCGATGTCGCGCCTGCGCAACGGCAAGTTCTCGCGTCCGGCCGAAGTGCCGGAGAGCGAGATGGGCCACGAGCAGGAAGACGGCGTGCGCCGCCTGCGCGAACCGGCCGACTGGACGGGGCTGGCCGACGAGGTGGTGCTGCGACGCGAGCTGCGCGAGCGCCTCGCCGACGCGATGGAGGAACTGCCGGAAATCTACCGGACGCCCATCGTGCTGCGCGACATCCAGGGCCTGTCGACCGAAGAGGCCAGCCAGGTCCTGAACGTGAAGAGCCAGACGCTGAAGTCGCGCCTGCATCGCGGTCGGCTGATCCTCCGCGAGCGCCTGTCGGACTTCAGCGACGGTCTGACGCTGCACTCCGTCGCGTAAGCAGCTGTTGGTAGGGACGGCTCGCTGAGCCGTCCATGACGACCTGCTCCCCGCAACCGCAGCAGTGGACTGCCAAACGGACGGCCGGGACGGCCGTCCTACCGACTGTCGCTCACGTTGTCAGCGGTTCCTCGGATGGCTCGACCTCGGCGATGCACTCGTCGACGCCGAGCCCTTCGACGCTCGTCACCTCGAACCGGACGTGGTCGTAGGTCACGACGTCGCCGACCTTCGGCGGGCGGCCCAGCAGCGTCAGTACCAGGCCGCTGACGCTGTCCACCTCGTCGTGCTCCAGCGCAACCCCGAGCGCCTCTCCGGCTTCCTCCACGCGCGCAGTGCCAGCCACGTGCAGCACGCCGGCGCTGTCGCGGTAGATGCTGGTGTGCTCCGCCGCGCCTTCGGCGACCTCGCCGATCACCTCGTCGAACAGATCCTCGTGGGTGAGCACGCCCGCGGTGCCGCCGTGCTCGTCGATGACGACCGCCATCTGCGCCCGCGCGTCGCGCAGCGTCTCGAGCACCACGTCCAGCGTTGCCGTCTCCGGCACCACCGGTACCGTGCGCACCATGTCTGCTGTCAGCGGCGCGCCGCTGACCTTCAGTAACAGCAGGTCCTTCACGTTGACCATGCCGGTCAGCTGGTCGATGTCGCCCTCGTAGACCGGGTAGCGCGTGTAGGGCTGCCTGCGCACCGTCGCCGTCACGAACTCCGCGTCCGCACCCAGCGGCAGCGCCGCGAGGCGAACGCGCGGTGTCATCACCTCACGCGCCGTCAGGTTGCCGAACTCGAAGAGCTCGCGCAGGATCTTCCCCGACTCCTCTCGCAGCAGCCCGCCGGCCTGACTCTCCGAGACGATCAGCGAGAGTTCCTCCGGTGAATACAGGTGCTCGTGTGAGCGCTGCTGTCGCGTCACGCCGATCAACCGCAGCAGCAGATTCCCCAGTGCGTTGAGGATCAGCACCATCGGATAGCAGATCGCCTGAATGACCAGCATCACAGGCGCGATCCACAGCACCGTGCGCTCGGCCCGCTGCAGCGCCATCGACTTCGGGATCATCTCGCCGAAGACGATGTGGGCGTAGGTGAGGATGGCGACGGCCAGCACGCTCGCCAGCGTGTGCGCCGCAATCCAGCGCGCCGGCCCGAAGCTCTCCAGCCATGGTTCGAGCCGATGCGCCACTTCGTGCTCGCCGTACATGCCGAGCCCGAGACTCGCGAGCGTGATGCCCAGCTGCGCCGTCGCGATGAAGCGATCCTGCCGCTGCGGGTCCTCGAGGATCGCCTTCACGCGTTGCGCGACGACGTTGCCGGCGGCGGCGCGCTTCTCGATCGCGACCCGCGGCGTGCCGACGATGGCGAACTCCGCCGCGACGAAGAGACCGTTGAGCAGCACCAGAACGGCGACGATGACGATCAGCGTCGTCACGAGCGCGCCCTCGTCGCACGTGGCGCGCCGCGCAGCGTGCTCTGCGTGAACTCGTCGGGGGTCGGCCCCAGCAGAGACGACAGCACGTCGTCCAGCGTGACCATCCCGACCAGTCGGCCCTGCTCGTCGGTGACAACGGCCTGATGGGCGCGGCGACGCCGCAGTTCAGCGACGAGTCGATCGCCGGTGAGCGTCTCGGGCACCGTCAGCACCGGCTGCAGCAATTCGCGCAGCGTGCGCACCGGGCGTTCCTCGACGTGGCGCACGAGCAGTCGCTTCGTGTTGAGGATGCCGACGACGGTGTCGAGGCTGCCGCGATAGACGGGCACGAAGGCCTGCGACGAGTCGAGCGCGAGGGCCAGCACGTCGGCCAATGGCGTGTCGATGTCGACCGCCACCATTCGGTCGCGCGTCGTCATCAACTGGCTCGCGGTGCGCAGGCTGAAGCGCAGCGCGCGCTGCAGTCGACGCAACTCGTCGGGCTCGAGCAGTCCGCCGTCATGGCTTTCTGCGATGAGCAGCTCGATCTCCTCCGGCGAGTGCACGTGGCCGTGGGCGCCGTGCGAACCGCCGAACAACTTGAGCAGCAGGTTACCGGAGCCGTTGAGAAACCAGATGAACGGGTTCAGCACCCACAGCGACCAGCGCATCGGCCAGTAGGTGTAGAGCGCCATCTCCGTCGGGTACTGGAGCGCGAGCGACTTGGGCGCCAGCTCGCCGGCAACCATCGCGCCGACCGTCAGGACGAGCAGGACGACGGCGGCGGAGGTCGAGGCCGCGGCGAGCTGCTCCATGCCGAACTGCGACTGCAGCAGCTGCGACAGCGGCGGGCCGAAGGCAATCTGCCCGTAGGCGCCGAGGATCAGGCTGGAGAGCGTGATGCCGACCTGGCAGGCGGCGATGTACTTGTCGAGGGCG
>DATJTM010000279.1:0-3351 GCA_035503395.1 Luteitalea sp. | reverse complement strand
CAGAGCGCGGGGCTGACGCAGGCCATTTGCATCCTCGATGCCGTCAGCGACGTCGAAGTGGCGAGGGTCGACGGTCTGCGCGGCCGCTGGCCGGCGCTGAGGTTTGCGTCGGGCGTCCATCCTCACCACGCGGCGCGCGTGCCCGTGCCCGACGTGCGGGCGACGGTCGAGCGGGCCCTGGATGGCTCGCAGGCCATCGCGCTGGGGGAGATCGGCCTCGACTACCACTACGACTTCGCGCCGCGCGACGTCCAGCAGGCGGTCTTCGCAGCCCAGGTGGCGCTGGCCGTCGAACGTGATCTGCCCGTCGTCATCCACACGCGTGAGGCCGACGCCGACACGCTGGCCGTGCTGGACGAGGCGGGGCAGGGGAGGGCGCGCGGCGTGTTCCACTGCTTCACCGGCGATCAGGCGCTGGCCGACGCCGCCGTCGCCCGAGGCTTCCATCTGTCGTTCTCGGGCATCGTGACGTTTCCGCGCGCCGGAAGTTTGCGGGAAGTGGCCGCGCGGGTGCCGGCCGACCGCTGGCTGGTCGAAACCGACAGTCCGTACCTGTCCCCGGCGCCGCAGCGCGGTGGCCGCAATGAACCGGCCCGGGTGGCGCGGGTGCTGGAGGTGGTCGCGCAGGTGCGCGGGCTCGACCTCGACGCAGCCACGCGCCAGGCTGCGACCAATGCCGCAACGCTGTTCCGCGGCCTCTGACCCCACAGGTAGGCGCGTTGACACGCCTACCACAATGTGTTGAGATTTCTCGGGTTTCGCACGTGCAGCCTTCCTCGTCACCTTCCGATCTTGCACAGCTGTTCGAGCCCGTCAGGGACGACCTGGAGCGCGTCAACCAGGCCTTCCTGAATCACATCGACTCGCGCGTCGAACTGATCCCCGAGATCGGCAAGTACCTGCAGAAGACGGGCGGCAAGCGGGTGCGCCCGGCGGTGATGCTGATGGCCGGCCGGCTGGCGGGTGGCCAGGCCTCGAGCGACATGGCCGTGCTCTACGCCTCGGTCATCGAGTTCATCCACACCGCGACGCTCGTCCACGACGACATCATCGACGACTCGGAACTGCGCCGCGGCCGCCTGGCGGTCCACGCGCGGTGGGGCAACGACGTCACCGTCCTGCTCGGCGACTACCTGTACATCAAGTCGCTGGGGATGGCGCTGCACTACGACCGCATCGACGTGCTGCGGGTGCTGTGCGACATCACCCTCAAGATGATCGAGGGTGAGCTCTACCAGCTCACCAAGAACGGCGACACCGAGATCTCCGAAGACGAGCACTTCGACATCATTCGCCGCAAGACCGCGTACTTGTTCGCCGGCTCGTCGAAGATTGGCGGCATGACCGGCACGATCACGGCTCCGCAGGAACAGGCGCTCTGGGATTACGGCTTCAATCTCGGGATTGCCTTCCAGCTGGTCGACGACCTGCTCGACTACACCGCCGACCAGGCCGCGCTCGGCAAGCCGATTGGCAGTGACCTGCGCGAAGGCAAGCTGACGCTGCCGATGATCCTGCTGCGTGACCGCGCGCCGGAGCAGGCCCGTCCGATCATCGAGCAGGTGGTGCGCGACGCGGACATCTCCGAGGAAGCCTGGCGTCAGCTGCTCGGCCTGCTGCGTGAGTACGACATCATTCCGCAGGTGACCCGTCGCGCGGCTGAATACGCGGAACAGGCGCGTCGCCAGTTGGAGTCGTTCCCGCCGAGCCGCGAGCGCGACGGGCTGACCGGCCTCGCCGACTACGTCCTGTCGCGCGATCGGTAGACAGGCGGCCGTCTCCGCCAAAGGCTTCCGCGCGCCAGGCCGGCGCGTTCGCCTCGGCGTCCCCCCAACACGTCACCCCATGAACCACGCGTCGAGCTGAAGCTCGACGCCTACTTGGTGGAGAGCGCCGCGCGATACTCCGCGAAGTCTCGAGCGATCTGCTCGCGCACCCTCGCGTCCAGCACCAGCGTATCGGCGCGATCCGGCGTCTTCTCGGAGCGCACGTCGAGCGTCACGCTCGTGCACTCGGGCCCGAGCGAATCCGGCGCGAACGCATAGAACCCTTCCCGGACCGCCGACGTGGGCGAGATCGGCCGCTCGATCACCAGCGGGTGGACCGGCACGATCTCGCGACCGTCGCAGGTCACCCGCATCGACGCGAACCCGGGCTTGTACTGCTTGAACGCCGGCAGCGCGATGCCCTGCGTCATCGCCGCCCCGCGCGCCACTTTCGTCCAGAACCGCTCGGCCTGCTTCGGCGTCACGCGCAGGAACACGACTGGCGGGGCCCCTGCGACGTAGTTCGCCCAGTTCCCGAAATCCATCGGTCCCTGCAGGCCCGCATACGTCGTCACCGGCGTCAGGACGGTGACGTCGAAATCCGACGTCGATGCGACGATCGGCGAGAGGCTGCCCGTCCGCTTCTTCGCCAACGCCGCGAGAGCCGCGTCGGTGACGCGTGCCTCCGTCTCGTTCGGCAAGGGCGTCGCGGCTGGTTCGGCCCGCGCGGCCATCCCGTGCTTCGCTGCGTCGAGCACCGCGCAGATCGCGTCGCTCGTCATCAACATCGCGTCCTCGTCGTCGGCCGTCGGCGGAGAGGTCAGCCCCACCAGGGCGCCGTCCGGCCCGAGCACGGGCCCACCTGTGCTGGGGACGCCGTAGTCGAAGGCGACGAGCACGCCGGTCTGGATGCGTCCGCGTACCTTGCCCGGGGTGGGCGAGGGCTGGCCGCCCGGACGTGCACCGAGGGCGACCACGGGTGCGCCTGGCGGTAGCGGCGGCGGTCCTGCGCACGTGACGGGGATGGGCGCGCGCGTACTGATCGCCGTTGCCGCAACCCTGAGGATGGCGACGCCCCGCGCAGCATCGGAGGCGAGTACCTGCGCCGCCACCCGCGTCTCCGGTGTGACCTGCACCTCCACCGCTGTCGCGACGCCGACGACGCGCTGGTTTGTCGCAATCAGCCCAGGACCCACCACCACGCCCGACGCCATCGTCGTTGGCGTCCAGAGCGGCACCACGCTGTCCTGCCAACGGATCAGGAGATCCCACGGATCGAAGGCCTTCGTGACCGCGCCATCCGCGCCAGTGACGACCGGTACCTCGCCGACCTCGGCGTTCTCGAGCGTGAGTATCAGGTTTGTGTCGGAGCCCCCGGCGACGTCCAGCGTCTGTCGCCATTCGAGCATCCGGCCAGCGAACACGAGCGGCTCCTCGGATTCCACCGTGTAATTGCCGGGAGGCAGCGTGACGCGGCCGGTGCCGTCGGTGCCCACGACCAGGCGCCACGGCGCCCGGCTCGCCGGGTTGTCGCTCACGAGCAGCACATGCCGCGGCATTGTCACCGCGCCAGCACCTGGTCCTG
>DATJTM010000278.1:0-7081 GCA_035503395.1 Luteitalea sp. | reverse complement strand
TCCTCCGCGACTATTTTCGCAGCTATGTCGCCATCGCCCGTCGCTACGACATGGGATTGATCGTCGACACCGCCACCTGGCGGGCCAGTGCCGACTGGGTGCAGCGGCGCGGCCTCTCCGACGACGAGTCCGCCCGGATTCACGCGCGTTCGGTGGCCCTGCTCGAGGAAGTGCGGGCCGAGGCCGACCCGGTGCCGCTCGTCATCAGTGGCGCAATCGGGCCGCGTGGCGACGGCTACGTGCCTGGCGCGATGATGAGCGTGCGACACGCCGAGGCGTACCACCAGGCGCAGGCCGATGCCCTGGCCGGCACCGCCGCCGACATGCTGTGCGCGATGACCATCAACTACGTCGAGGAAGCCATCGGCATCGCGTACGCCGCGCGCCGCGCCGCGATGCCCCTCGCGATGTCCTTCACGGTCGAGACTGATGGGCGCCTGCCGACCGGCCAGTCGCTCGCCACGGCCATCGATCTCGTCGACACCGCGACGAGTGGCTACCCGCTCTACTACATGGTCAACTGCGCTCACCCGACGCACTTCGCGCACCTGCTCGATCCGTCGCAGTCCTGGGTGCGCCGGATCAAGGGCCTGCGCGCCAATGCGTCGTGTATGAGTCACGCGGAGCTGAACGAGTCGCCGGTGCTCGACGAAGGCAACCCGGGCGAGCTCGGTCGGACGTACGCGGAGCTGCGCCAGCGGCTGCCACAGCTCACAGTGCTCGGCGGGTGCTGCGGCACCGACCAGCGGCACGTGGAGGCCATCGCCGCCGCCTGCGCCGGAACCTTCGCGCCAGCCTGACGCGGCAGCGGGCGCAGGGCACGCCCACCGCTGCCTTGCTACCATCACGCGGTCCATGCCTACCGCGCTGATTCCTCCGACGATGCTCGCCGCGGCCCTGGTCGCAGCGCTGGCCGTCACGGTTCCCCGATTCGCGCCGGTCGTCCGCGCGCAAGCCCCGACAGCTGCAGCAGCGGTCGACCCGTTCGGCGGACTGCACTGGCGGCACATCGGGCCACATCGGGGCGGCCGTGTGACTGCCGTCGCCGGCCACCGCACGCAACCGGGCACGTTCTACATGGGCGCGACCGGCGGGGGCGTGTGGAAGTCCACCGACTACGGCCAGCACTGGGCCAATGTCTCCGACGGGTTCTTCGAGACGCCCTCGATCGGCGCCATCGAGGTGGCCGAGTCGAACCCCGACGTGATCTACGTCGGCACCGGCAGCGCCGCCATCCGCAGCAACGTCATCAAGGGCCTCGGGGTCTACAAGTCGACCGACGCCGGCAAGACGTGGACGCACGTCGGGTTGCGCAACGTGGGTGCGATCGGCAGCGTTCGCGTCCACCCGACCAATCCCGACATCGTGTACGTCGCGGCGGTCGGGCCGGTGTTCGTCGATGGCCCCGAGCGCGGAGTGTTCCGCTCGAAGGACGGCGGACGGACGTGGGAGAAGGTGTTCTTCATCAACGAGCGGACCGGCGTGTTCTCGCTCGTCTTCGATCCGTCCAATCCCGAACGTATGTACGCGGCGGCGTGGCGAGGGCAGCGCAAGCCGTGGACGATCATCAGTGGCGGTCCGGCGGCCGAGAACGGCATCTACACGTCCAGCGACGGCGGCACGACGTGGACCCGGACCTCGAACGGTCTGCCGACCGACCTCCTCGGCAAGATCGACATCGACGTGTCACGAGCCGATCCCCGTCGCCTCTTCGCCATCGTCGAGGCCGTCGGGAACAAGGCGGGGTTGTATCGGAGTGACGATGCCGGCGCGACGTGGACGCAGGTGAACAGCGACGCGCGGCTGACGGCGCGGCCGTTCTACTACACGTACGTCGACACCGATCCGAAGAACCCCGACGTCGTCTGGGTGAACAACCTCCTGTTGTGGAAGTCCACCGACGGCGGCAAGAGTTTCACCAGCGTGCCGACGCCGCACATGGACAACCACGGGATGTGGATCAATCCCGACGATCCAGATCTGCTGATCCAGTCCAACGACGGCGGCGCCAACGTGTCGCGCGATGGGGCGAAGACGTGGACGACGCAATACAACCAGCCGACTGCGGAGCTCTATCAGGTCGACGTCGACGATCAATACCCGTATCGCGTCTATGGCGCGCAGCAGGACAACACCACGGTCATCGTGCCGAGCAATGCGCCTGGCAGCGCGACGCCCGACGACACGCTCCAGTACTGGATGCAGGGCGCCGGCTGCGAGACCGGTCCGGTCAAGCCCAAGCCCGACGATCCGCGCATCGTCTACGGCGTCTGCAAGGGCGAGTTCAGCCGGTTGAACCTCGCCACCGGCCAGGACCAGCAGTACTGGGTGTACCCGCAGAATCGCTACGGGCACGCGTCGCGCGACATCCGCTATCGCTTCCAGCGCACCTCGCCGTTCGAGATCTCGCCGCACGATCCGCGCGTCATCTACCACACGTCGCACGTCGTCCACCGCACGCGCGACGAGGGCCGCACGTGGGAGGTGATCAGCCCGGACCTGACCGCAAACCTGCCCGAGGGGCAGGGCACGTCGGGCGAGCCGATTACCCGCGACATCACCGGCGAGGAAGTGTACGCAACGATTTACGCGTTCGAGGAGTCGCCGATCGAGCGCGGCGTGTTGTGGTCGGGCGCCAACGACGGCCCCGTCTTCGTGTCGCGAGACGACGGCAAGACATGGCAGAACGTGACCCCGAAGGGCCTGCCGGCCGGCGGCCGCGTGCAGCAGATCGACCCGTCGCCGCACCGCAAGGGATCGGCCTACATCGCGTATTACCGCTACCTGCTGGGCGACTGGGCGCCGTATGTGTACCGCACCGACGACTACGGCCGGACCTGGACCGCTCTCACTGACGGCCGCAACGGCATTCCTGGCGATGTGCCCGTGCGCGTCGTGCGCGAGGATCCCGATCGGGCGGGCCTGCTCTACGCCGGCACGGAGTTCGGGATGTTTCTCTCGTGGGACAACGGCGGCACCTGGTCGCGCTGGCAGCTCGATCTGCCGGTGACGCCGATCACCGATATCCGTCCGCATCGCCGCGACCTGGTGATCTCGACGATGGGCCGCGGGTTCTGGGTACTGGACGACGTGTCGAGGCTGCACCAGTGGAAGGGCAACCCGACCGCACCCACGCTGTACGCACCACGCGAAGCGACGCGGGCCCGGCTGGCCACGAGCGTCGGCACGTCGACGGCGCCGGATTATCCCGGCGCGGTGGCCTCGATCGATTACACGCTGCCGGCTGACGCGCGCACGGTGTCCGTGGCGATCGCCGATGCCGGCGGCACGGTGCTGCGCACGTTCTCGAGTGCACCATCGGAGGCTCCGGCTGGCGCGAAGCCGGCGGCACCGGCTCCGTTACGGTCGGGCGGCGCTGCACCACGCGTGGCGACGACCCGCGGCACGCATCGTCTTCAGTGGGATCTCCGGTTGCCAGGCCTGCCGACGATGACCGCGCCCGAGGGTGGCGCGGGTGGCCCCTTCGTCCTGCCCGGCGCCTACGTCGTGCGGCTCACGGTGGACGGCGTCGAGTCGGCGCAGACCCTGCGGGTGCGGCTCGACCCGCGCGTGACGGCCGACGGCGTGACGCAGGCCGATCTGGTCGCGCAGCACGAACTGTTGACCGGCATACGCGAGACAACGACTCGCGCGCTGGCGCTCCGCCGGCGCGTGGAGGCCGTGCCGGCTGGCGATACCGAGGTGGCGCGCGCGGCGGCCAGCCTGCGGACGGCGTTGGTCACCGCACCCGGCTCGTACCCGCAGCCGATGTTGATCGACCAGCTGGCGAGCATCTGGCGTATGGCCAACCAGGCCGACCAGCGTCCCGGTGGTGATGCCGTCATCCGCCTGAATGATCTGCGCACCGAACTGGCCGCGCTCGAGAAGCGCGCCGAAGCGCTGCGGTAGACTCGTGCCCATGGCCATGCAGATCGGCGACCGCCTGCCAGACGCGACGTTCCGGACGCTCGAAGCCGAGGGCGTGAAACCGCTATCCACGCAGGACGTGTTCAGCGGCAAGAAGGTCGTGCTGTTCGGCGTGCCGGCGGCCTTCTCGCCGACCTGCAGCCAGACGCACCTGCCCAGTTTCGTCCGCAACTTCGAGGCGATCCTCGCCCTCGGTGTCGACACCATCGCCTGCCTCTCGACCAACGACGCGTGGGTGATGGGCGCCTGGGCTCGCGACACCGGTGCCGAGGGCAAGATCCTGAAGCTGTCGGACGGCAATGCCGAGTTCACGAAGGCGACCGGCATGGAACTCGACGCCAGTGTGGTCGGAGAGGGGTTGCGCAGCCAGCGCTACGCCGCGGTCGTCGAGGACGGTGTGGTCACCGACGTGCGCATCGAGGAGAAGCCATGGCTGGCCGACCTCACCTGCGCCGAGGCGATCTGCAAGCTCCGGTAACTCAGCGGCGCCTGGTCGGCGCCTTCTTCGCAGCGCCCTTCTTCTTCGCCGGCGCCTTCTTCGCGGTGGCGCGCTTCTTCGGCGCGGCCTTCTTCTTCGTGGGTGCCGCCTCGGGCAGCGGCTCGCCATCGACGATGCGATCCGACAGGCGCGCCACCGCCATCGCGTAGGCGTGCGCGCAGTTGTAGCTCAGGAACACCTCGTAGTTGCGGTAGACGAGGAACGGCCCCGCATCCGTGCGCAGCAGCGACGCCGTCATGTCGGCGCCAGGCAGGGCCTCGCCGCTGGCGGTGCGCACGCCCAGCTTCTGCCACTCGGCCAGCGGACGCGGCTCTGTCATCTCCTTGGCCGCACGACAGCCGGTGGTGCGCAACGGCGCCGCCGCGTCGAGCGCCGTGGTGGACGCTGGCAGGGTCACCGGGCGTCCCCAGGCATGTCCCGGCATCCAGCCGTTCACCGCGAGGTAGTTGCCGATCGATCCGAACACGTCAGCAGACGATGACCAGATGTCGCGATGGCCGTCGCCATCGAAGTCGACTGCGTACTTCAGGTAACTCGACGGCATGAACTGCGGCTGGCCCATCGCGCCGGCCCACGACCCCTTGAGCCGAGGCAGGTCGATATGTCCGGCATCGACGATCGTCAGTGCGTCGAACAACTGTGACCGGAACATCGCACTGCGGCGGTTGTCGTAGGCGAGCGTGGCCAGTGTCGGCATCAGCGGCCGGACGCCGCTGAACCGGCCGAAGTTCGATTCGAGGCCCCACACCGCGACCATCACGTGCGGCGGCACCTTGTACTGGCTTTCGATCTTCGAGAGCAGCGGACCGTGCGTCGTCGCCATCTGGCGCCCGAGCCGCACGGTCGGGATGCCGACGCGCCGCGACAGGTACTGCGAGAGCGATTCCTTGAATTCGGCCTGCGATCGATCGCGATTCAGGATCTGCTCGACAGGGGTGATGTCGCGCAGCGCCGAGGTCACGGTCGGCGCCGAGATGCCGCGAGCCAATGCCTCCTCGCGCACGCCCTGCAGCCATTCGGGGAATGGCATCAGCACCGGCGCTGGAGTGGTGTTGCCCGGCGCGGTCGGATCGGCGCCCAGGACCTGCGCACCGACAATCGCCGGCAGCAGGCACAGCGCGAGCACCAGCCAGCGGCCCATCGTCATTCGCGATCCAGGAGGGCGATCAGGCTCGAGGTGTCCCACCGCTGACCGCCGCGCGCCTGGACCTGCGCGTAGAACTGATCGACGAGCGCCGCGACGGGCAGCCGCGAGCCATTGCGACGCGCTTCTTCGAGGACGATGCCGAGGTCCTTCCGCATCCAGTCGACGGCGAAGCCGAAATCGAACTTGCCGGCTACCATCGTCTCCCAGCGGTTCTCCATCTGCCACGACTGCGCGGCCCCCTTGGAGACCACCGACATCACCGTCGGCACGTCGAGTCCGGCGCGCTGCGCGAAGTGGAGACCTTCGGCGAGCCCCTGCACCACACCGGCGATGCACAACTGATTGACCATCTTGCACAGTTGTCCGGCGCCGCTCTCACCGATGCGCACCACCGACTTGCCGTAGGCGCCCAGCACCGGCTGCACGCGCGAGAACGGCTCGTCGTCGCCGCCGCACATCACGCTGAGCTGTCCCTTCTGCGCGCCAGCCTGCCCGCCGGAGACGGGTGCGTCGATGAAGTGCAGTCCACGCTCGCGCGCGGCCGCGTGCAACTCGCGCGCGACCTCGGCAGACGCCGTCGTGTGGTCGACGAACACGGCATCGGCCTTCATCGTCGCGAAGGCGCCGTCTTCGCCCGTCGTGACGGCACGCACATCATCGTCGGCGCCCACGCAGGCACAGACGATGTCTGCCCCGTCGGCCGCTTCCCGTGGTGTGGCGGCGGAAGCACCACCGTACTCCGCGACCCAGGCCTGAGCGCGCGAGGCGGTGCGATTGAAGACAACGACGTCGTGGCCGGCCCTGGCGAGGTGCCCGGCCATCGGGCCGCCCATGATGCCGAGACCGATGAAAGCGATGCGCATGCGGGGGATCGTATCAGTCGGGATACGGGAACCGGGAAACGGGTACCGGGTACCGGGTACGGGGTACCGGGTGCACATCGTCCTCCGTGTAGGCGTCGGACTTTGTCCGACGCTTCAGACCGACAAGTCGGTCGGCTACGTGTCGCGAGTCTCAGCTGTCGTCTGCCGACTCGCCGACTCGCCGACTCGCCGACTCGCCGACTCGCCGACTGCCGACTGCCGCCCTGAGCACCGTCACGGCTCGACCGCTCACACATCGGCGTCGAACAACCGCCCGCGACGTAGTTCCCCCGTTGACGTAGGCGTCGAGCTTCAGCTCGACGCTCGGTGATGCCTGCCCGCCGGACAGAGTCCGGCGGCTACACCTGCCCGTACAGGGCAGCCTCGACCGGAGGGGCCGGTGGCTTGTCCCGACGCGTAGGCGTCGGACTTCGTCCGACGCTTCCGACCGACAAGTCGGTCGGCTACGAAAGGCGATATCCGACTGCTGACTCGCCGACTGCCGACTGGCCGACCGCCGACTGCCCTTCATGTTCCGACGGCCGAACGACGAAGGCCGACTCTGTTCATACAATTGACGCCGATGCGACGGATTGGGTCGGCGCTCGCGACGTGGCTGGGGGCCATCGTGCTGCTGCTGTGGCT
>DATJTM010000277.1:0-9661 GCA_035503395.1 Luteitalea sp. | reverse complement strand
CCTCTTCGTCCTGCACATACGTGAGCACGCCGTGGCGATCGCTCTTGGTCGTCGTCAGTTCAAGCAGACGCCGCTGCTGCGCATCTTCGGCCTGCAGTGAGCGCATCTCCAGCGACAGGCCATCGAGTTGCGCCACGTTGGTGGCTTCGGCGTTGGTGCGCGTCTGCTTGAAGCGCGCCAGGTCGACCTCGGCCTGCGCCGCCTTGAGTTCAGCCTCGCGCAGCACTTCCTGCGAGACGAGGCCTTCCTTGGCGAGCGACACATTGCTCGCGAGCGCGGCGCGCAGCGCCTGCAGCTCCAGGTCCTTCGACTTGATCTGCCCGTCGAGCTCGATCAGCTTCGACTGCAGCGTCAGCCGCGTCTGCGCCTGCTCGTTTCCCTTGAGCGCGATGTTCTGCCGCAGCTTCTCGGCTTCCAGTTCGGAGTCGCTCGTATCGAGCCGGACGATCGGGTCGCCGGCCTTGAGCTGGTCGCCCACCTGCCGCAGCACTGCGAGCACGCGGGCGTCGATGGGGCTGGAGATGACGTGCTCGATGGCCGGAACGACGGTGCCCGAGGCGGTGAGCGACGCCTCCAGCGGACCGGCCTCGACCCTGGCCGTCCGGACCCGATCGCGACGCAGGGACGGGCGCAGGAAGTCGGCACCCCAGACCAGGGCCGACGCGAGGACGACGAGTACCGCGGTGACCGGAAGCCAGCGCTTCACCTGGGTGCGACGGCGGACGGAATCTTCGATCGGACGATCCACGGCGGCGTGGAAGAGCAACCGCCGTGCCCGCCATTCAGCAGGAATTCCTCGGATTTCGCGCGTCGCCCGTCCAGCGTCGGACGATCGGGTGTTCGAATTCGGACAGTCGCTCACGGCGAGGTAGGGCCCGTTGTCCCAACGCGGCCCTACCTTGGGGCCGGGCTGGGACAGCCGGCCCTACCTCCCGTCGTGACGTACCCGGACACCACGCGCCGCCAGCGCCGCGAGCAGTGCCGGCCCGTGGCCGTCGAGGCCCAGGCGCTCGGGAGGATGCACGCCCGGCGCGTCGATCCGTCCCTCGACCAGCCAGCGCGCGACGATGGCGGCGGGGAAGCCCGTGGTCCGCGCCATGCTGCTGAGGGGCTCGTTGTCGGCGCGCCGGTCGACCATCAGCCAGGCTTCGTGACGGTGCTGCCCGTCGGCGGCGCGTCCCGACACGTCGACTCGCAGCACCGTGAGGTCGCGCTCGCCGGGCGCGTACCGCCACTGCCTGAAGAGTAAGTGACTGGTGACCTCTCTCGGCGTGACGACAGTGCCGGTGACGTCCACCGGGACCGACGACAGCAGACCGGCGTCGGCGAGGACCTGCATCGCGGCGAGGTGACCTGGATACCGCAGCGTGCGTTCGACCAGCGACTCGGCCGGAATCGTGTCGATCAGGCTGCGGAGCCCGTCGGTGTTGAAGGCCTCGAGTGACCCGACGCCGGGCACGTCGATGGCCTCGGGCTCGCTCAGGGCCGGCAGCGTGATGGCGACCCCATCGCGGACCAGGCGCGCTGGACGTGTGTACTCCTCGATCACGTCGGCCGGTGCGAAGGGCGCCTTGTAGAAGAACGGCGGCTGCGGATCGACGGGCAAGCCGCCGACGTCGATGGTGGCGCGTACCTGCGTGAGATTACGGGCGCCGTGGCCGACGAGCACGTGACTGAGGCCGGGCGCGACGCCGCAGTCGTAGACGACGGTGGCCCCTGAGGCGACCGCATCGTCGTGGGCGCGACGCGGATCTTCGGCGAGAAAACTGACGTCGACGTGCCGCCGGCCCGTCCGCGCCATGTGCGCGATGACC
This sequence comes from Luteitalea sp., assembly GCA_035503395.1. Taxonomy (GTDB): domain Bacteria; phylum Acidobacteriota; class Vicinamibacteria; order Vicinamibacterales; family Vicinamibacteraceae; genus Luteitalea. The sequence continues at coordinate 7,847 of DATJTM010000277.1, read as the reverse complement.
GGCAGCGCCATTGTGCTGGGCAGGGTGCCGATCGTGACGTCGGCGCCGGCGATCCGGGCCTCCACGTCGCGCAGGTCGCGCAGGTCGGCCTGCTGGGTCTCGACGCCGAGCCGCGTGCGTAGTGCGCCGAGCCGCGCCGCATCGGCATCCACGACCGTGACGTGCGCGACGGGAGCCACCCGGGACAGGTCCCAGGCCACCGCCTCGCCGACCACGCCGCCGCCGAGCACCACGGCTCGCATCCGGGGAGGATATGCTGATTCGCCATGTTTCCGCGTCGATGGCTGGCGGCCTGTCTGCTGCTGGCCTGCGCCACGCCCGCCACCGCCCAGGACGAACCGGCGTCCGACAGCTCGTGGTTACGGGACCGCGTGCGCGTGTCCGGCGAGGCCAGCGCCTCGATGTCGACGATCGACGCCGAGCGTGAAGGCTGGTTCAACTACTCGGATTACGACGTCAGCAGCGTCCGCACGGTCCGCCTCTCGCTGGTGGGCGAGGTGCAGCTCGCGCCACGCGTCGCCGTCCTCGGCGAGTTCCGGACGGTGCAATTCGAGCGCCCGGAGGCGTATGCCTTGTACCTCCGTGTGCGCCCGTTCGCCTCGATTCCGCTCGACGTCCACGCCGGGCGAGTGCCGCCGACGTTCGGGTCGTTCCCCCGCCGCCTCTACGTCGCCGACAACCCGCTCATCGGCTTGCCCCTGGCCTACCAGTACCTGACGAGCCTGCGTGCCGACGCCCTGCCGGCCACCGCAGAAGAACTGGTGCAGGCCAGCGGTCGCGGCTGGCTGGTGAACTACTCGCAAGGCAACACCGAGGCCGAGGCCGGCCTGCCGATTGCCAACGCGCTGCGGTGGGACACCGGTGTGCAGGTGCGCTGGCAGCCGCAGGCGGTCACCGTCTGGGGAGCAGTCACACAGGGCACCATCGGTGACCCGCGTCTCAGCGACGACAACGGCGGCGCGCAGCTCTCCTCGCGCGTCGTGTACGCCCCGCATCCGGCCATCGCGATCGGTGCCTCGGTGGCCTCCGGCTCGTACCTGCGCGCATCGCTCGAACCGCTGCTCGCCGGGTCGCGATCGCTGCGCGCCTTTCGTCAGGACGCCTTCGGCGCCGACCTGGAACTGTCGTACGACCGCTGGCTCGTACGCGGGGAGGCCGTGTGGAATCGCTGGCAGCAGCCGGCGCTCGAGACCGGCGGCGTTCGTCGCCTCGGAGCGAGGGCCGGGATGATCGAGAGCCGCTATCGGCTGTGGCCGGGCCTCTACGCCGCCGCGCGTCTCGAGCATCTCGGCTTCTCCAGACTCACGACACGGGACGGGCTGCTGCCCTGGGACGCGCCGGTGTCGCGCGGCGAACTCGGTCTCGGGTGGTCCGTGCACCGCCATGTGTTGCTGAAGGCGTCGTGGCAGCGGAATCGGCGCTCCGGCGGACGGATACGTGGTGCGGACCTCGGCGCCGTCCAGGTGGTCACGTGGTTCTAGGAGGGCGCCTGGCGGCGGCCGCCGCACTTGCGGGCAGCATCTGCGCCGGCACCGCGGCGATCCTTGGTGCGCAGCCATCGACGGGCACGATCCGCGGCAGGTTCGTCGTACCGGCGGGTGAACAGAGCGATCGACGACCGGCGTTGATCGATCCGCGCGCGCCACGCGAGCGGGTCCGTCGCCCCGGCATCGTGTACCTCGAAGTGGCGCCGTCGGCGGCCTTCGAGGATGCGCCTCGGACGCGTGAGCGACTCGATCAGCGCAACGAGACCTTCGTGCCGCACGTGCTCGCGATTCGCACCGGTACCGTCGTCGACTTCCCGAACAACGACCGCATCTACCACAACGTGTTCTCGTTGTCGCCGACGCGCCGCTTCGATCTCGGGCGCTACGCCGTCGGCAAGTCCAAGGCGGTGCGGTTCGATCGGCCTGGCGTGGTGCGCGTGTTCTGCGACATCCACTCCCACATGAACGCCTTCATCGTCGTTTTCGCGCACCGCTACTTCGCCTTGACGCGCCCCGACGGCGAGTTCGAGTTGCCGGCCGTGCCGCCCGGCACCTACACCGTGGCCGGGTGGTACGAAGGCGACGTCCGGACGTCGAAGTCAGTGACGGTACGGGCCGGCGAGGCGTCGACGCTCGACCTGCAGGTGCCGTGATGGGCATGCTCGGCTCCCTGTCCAATCGCCTGTTCATCGTCTGCGTGTTGCTCTCGACGGCGTCGATCGGCGCGGCCATGCTGTTCGTGAGCGTGCGGCTGACGCGCGAGCACGATCGCGCGCTGGCACTGCGCCTCGACGAGACGATCACGCTGGTCGAACGGCAGCGTCGGCTCGGGCTCGAGGCCTCGACGCGCCTCGCGCGCCTCGTGGCCGACCTCCCCAAGCTCAAGGCGGCCCTGGCGACCGGCGACGCCGCCACTGTGGCGCCGATCGTCGCCAGCTACCGAGACGAGATCGGGGCCGACGTGCTGATCGTGAGCGAGGCCGACGGCCGGCCACTGTTCACGGCGGGGGACGTGCGTGGGGACGTCGCCTCGCACCGCTGGGCGATACCCACGGCACCATCGTCGCCGGGCCCAGCGTACGTGACGCTGCCGCATCCACGCGGCGTGCTGCAACTGGTGAGTGTGCCCATCGTGATCGGATTCGACCCGGTGGAACGGCTCGGCATGCTGAGCGTTGGCTTGCTGCTCGACGATGCGCAGGCGCGCCAGTTGCGGGCCTCGACGGGCAGCGAGCTGGCATTCGGCACCGGTCAGCGCGTGCTCGCGTCATCGCTCGGGCGTGAAGCGCACGACGCGCTGGCCGGCACGATGGCCGGGCAGGACGCCGGCGAGATCGACGTGCGGCGCGTGCGCTACGCCTGGCACCGCTACGCGCTGCAGCCCTTGCCGGCGCCGGGCGCCGGCAGCGCAGCAGGTCCCGTCGATCCGCGGGCGGTGCCCCAGTTGATCGTCCTGCACTCGACGGCGGAAGCCGAGGCCACGCTGCGCAGCGTGCGCATCGCGCTGGCGGTGATCGCGGTACTCACGGCGCTGGTCGCCAGCCTCGCGAGCTACGGCGTCGCCCGGACGATCACGCGTCCGCTGGCCGGCCTGACGGCGTCGATGCGCGAGATGACACGTACGGGCGACCTGTCGCGGCGTCCTCATCAGGTGTCCGGTCGTGCCTGGGACGATGAGGACGTGCGCGTGCTCGCCGGCACGTTCGACACGCTGACCGACGCCATCCATCGATTTCAGCAACAGGCGGCCCAGCGCGATCGCCTGACCGCACTCGGCCGGCTGTCGACGGTGATTGCCCACGAGATTCGCAACCCGCTGATGATCGTCCGGGGCGCCCTGCGGGGGCTCCGCCGGCAGGACGATCCAACGGTGGTTGATGCTGCGGTCGACATCGAGGAACAGGTGCAGCGACTCGATCGCGTCGTCAACGACGTGCTCGACTTCGCGCGCCCGTTGCAGTTCGAGGTGGGGCCGGCCTCGCTGCACGCGATCTGCCGCGACGCGGTGACCGCCTGCACGACGGCCGAACCGGGGCCACCCGTGGGTCTCGTGCTCGACGACCGAGCCGACGCACTGCGTACCGATCCCGATCGACTGCGGACGGTGCTCGTGAACCTGATCGCGAATGCCAGGGCCGCAGTCCGCGAGGCCGATCCACCGCCGACCATCGATCCGCCCGTCGTCGTGCGGACGGTGGCTGGGGCCGACAGCGTGAGGATCGAGGTCGTGGATCACGGACGCGGCATCGCGGCGAAGGTCGCCGGGCAGGTGTTCGAGCCGTACGTGACCACACGACGCACCGGGACGGGCCTCGGCCTCGCCATTGCCCGCAACATCGTCGACGGCCTCGGTGGCACCATCGTCCTCGAAGGCGAGCCTGGCGGTCCGACGGTGGCGCGGATCGTGCTGCCACGCTCGAGGGAGGCAGAGGCATGAGGCACGGCACCGTGCTGCTCGTGGACGACGAGGAGAAGATCCTCAAGACGCTTGGACGGGCGCTGCGTGAGGACGAACACGAGGTCACGACGACGTCGTCGGCGCAGGAGGCGTTGCGGCTGCTGTCGTCGCGGCAGTTCGACGTGCTGGTGATCGATTACCTGATGCCGGGCCTGACCGGCCTGGACGTCGTGCGCGAGCTGCAGGCGTCGGTGCCGGAGCCGGACCGGCCGGCGGTGTTGATGATGACGGCGCACGGCACCATCCGGAACGCGGTCGAGGCGATGAAGCTCGGGGTCAGCGACTACCTGCAGAAGCCCTTCGACATCGACGATCTGCTCGTCAGCGTGCGTCGCGCCGTGGAGGAGCAACAGGCGCGCAGTGGTCTGCGGTACCTGCTGTCGGAGCAGAAGGCGCAGTTCGGGCAATACGGCATCGTCGGCCGCAGCCGCGCCGTGCAGGACGTGATCGCCCGCGTGGAACTGGTGGCGAAGAGCCGCAGCACGGTGTTGATCACCGGCGAGACGGGCACGGGCAAGGAACTCGTGGCGCGCGCCATCCACGACCGGAGCGCCGAACGGGCGCAGCCGCTGATCAAGGTGAACTGCGCCGCGCTGCCAGAGTCGCTGCTCGAGTCAGAGCTGTTCGGCCATGTCCGCGGAGCCTTCACCGGCGCGGTGCACGCGCGCAAGGGACGCTTTGCACTCGCCGATGGCGGCACCATCTTCCTCGACGAGATCGCGACGATCAGCCCCAGCGTCCAGGCGCGGCTGTTGCGCGTGCTGCAGGAACGCGAGTTCGAGCCGCTCGGTGCCGAGCGGACGCAGAAGGTCGATGTGCGGGTGATCGCGGCGACCAATCGCGACCTGCAGCAACTGGCGTCCGAGGGGCGCTTCCAGAACGACCTGTACTACCGCCTCAACGTCATCCCGATCCGCATCCCGCCGCTGCGGGAACGGCGCGAGGACATCCCGCTGCTCGTCGAGCATTTCGCGCGGCGCATCGCCGAGTCACTGGGCAAGCCCGACCTGCGCATGGCCGATGCCGCGCTCGATGCGCTGTCGGCGTACGACTGGCCCGGCAACGTGCGCGAGTTGGAGAACACGGTCGAACGCGCCGTGGTGCTCGCGACCGGATCGACGATCACGCCAGACCTCGTGCTGCTCATGCCGGGCGCCCGCGACGAAGGCGGCCTGCCATCCGCCCGCCTGCACGAGAACCTTGCCTGGGCCGAGCGCGAGTCGATCCTCGCCGCCCTGCGGGCGTCCAACGGCATCAAGAAGGACGCCGCCGAGTCGCTCGGCATCAGTCAGCGCGCCCTCTCGCACTACCTCGGCAAGCACGGGATCGACTAGGCGCACAGCACACGGCACACGCGGCCTACCGCCTACGGCCTACAGCCTACCCGTGCTGGCTACGGGCTTCGGGCGACAAGCTACCTGTTCGGGCGACTGCGACTCACGGACTGCCGACTCGCCGACTCCCTACTGCCGACTCCCCCTGCCCACTGCCGACTGCCGACTGCCGTGTGTCGCTGTCGCGCTGCTTTCGCGTCGCGAAAGCGGATTACGTCCGGCGTAAGCGTGCGGTCGTCCAACTCCCGCATCCACGCCAATTGAGGCCGTGTGCAACGCGGCACGCCGATTGCGATTGCCGGCGCCGTGACCTCTCACGACGGCTCGCTCCCACGCTGGCGGCAGTCCGCTCTCGCGTTGCCCTTCCTCGCCCTCGGGCTCGTCGTCAGTTCGACGGCACAACAAGGGCCGCGTGTCATCGACGTGACGGCGAAGAAGTACGAGTTCGTGCCGTCGACCATCGAGGTGGCGCAAGGCGAACGCGTCGTCCTCCGCGTGACCTCCGCCGACCGGCTCCATGGCATCGGCATCAAGCGCTTCAAGGTGAACACCGAGGTGCCGCGCGGCAAGACCGTGGACGTGGAGTTCGTGGCCAGCGAAGCCGGCACGTTCCCCGTGCTGTGCACCGAAGACTGTGGAAAGGGACATGACGACATGACCGGGACGCTGGTGGTCAAGGCGGTCGCGCAGTGATTGCGTACCGCTCACTGTTCGCGCTCACGCTGTGCGCCGCCGCACTGGTGGGCGCCGCTGGCTGCGACGAGAAGCTGGCCGACGTGGGCGGGCCGACGCCCGGCCTGGCGCCGACGTTCGCGGCCATCCAGCGCGACATCTTCCAGTCGACCGACTCGTCTGGCCGCGTCGCCTGCACCCAGTGCCACACCACGCAGGGCCGCACGCCGCCACTGGGCCTGTCACTGCTGCCCGACGCCGCCTACCAGGGACTGCTCAACGTCCCCAGCGCGCAGAAGGCCGGGGCCATACGCGTCATTCCCGGTGATCCGGACAACAGCTACCTGGTGCAGAAGCTCGAAGGCCACAGTTCCATCGTCGGTCAGCGCATGCCGCGCACGTCGGGACCGTTCCTCACCGAGGGACAGATGCTGATCATCCGCCGCTGGATCGCCCAGGGCGCTGCCAACAACTGAGGGCCACATGAAGATCACGACCACGACCATTCTGGCCCTGACGTTGACGTGCGCCGCCGCGCCGCTCGCACGCGCCCAGGATTCGACGACGCCACCCGCGGCCGGCACTGCCGCCGCGCCGACCGAGGGCACGTCCGAGACCGCGAAGGCGACAGCGGCACAGGACGACGATGACGAAGACGTCAACGTCGCGCAACCGGACTTCACGATCGTCGGCCTGCCGACGACACTGCGGATGCCGAAGGGCAAGTTCGCATTCCGCGTCACGCACCGCTTCGGGCGTCCGCTCGGCGACGGCGACTTCGGCGATCTCGCGTCGGACCTGTTCGGGCTCGATTCCGGCGGCCTGATCGGCATGGAAGTGCGATACGGCCTGATGAAGGGCACGCAGGTCGGCGTGTTGCGGACCAGCGACCGCACCATCCAGTTCTTCGGTCAGCACCAGGTGAAGGCGCAGAGCGAGAGCTTTCCGGTCGGGCTCGCCGTGCACCTGACCGCCGACGGCACCAACAACTTCAAGGACAGCTACTCGCCCGGCGTCGCGCTGGTCGTGTCGCGCGAGATCGGGGAGCGCGCCGCGGTGTACGTGCAGCCGACCTGGGTCAACAACACCAACGTGCTGCCGAGTGAGCTCACCGACGACAACGACACCGTGATGATCGGCCTCGGCGGTCGTGTGCGCGTCAGCCGTCGCGCGTACCTCGTTGGCGAAGTGGCGCCACGCGTGAGCGGCTTCGACCCGGGCGGCACGCACGCCAGCGTCGGTGTCGAGATGCGGGCCGGCGGCCACGCATTCCAGATCAACTTCTCGCGCGGCCTGGCGACGACGATGGGCCAGATCGCGCGCGGCGGATCGACCGACGACTGGTTCATCGGCTTCAACATCTCGCGCAAGTTCTGGTAGGGCGCGCGCGAATCCGGGTATCGGGTACCGGGTACCGGGCTCCGGGTTCGGTGGATCTTGATGCGCCCGTCACTGTGGCGAGCGGTAGTGGGTGACCGACATTCCGCAATGCGGCTCGAGGGGCAGGTAGGGCCCGTTGTCCCAACGCGGCCTTCACGAGGTCGCGGGCAGTCGGCGAGTCGGCAGTCGCCTGCGGGTTGGCGGTGGGTTCGACATTTTCGCATTGCGCATTCCCGCATTGCGGCTCGAGGGGCAGGTAGGGCCCGTTGTCCCAACGCGGCCCCCACGAATGTCGCGGCAGTCGGCAGTGGGCAGTCGGCGAGTCGGCAGTCGCCTGTGGAAGTGGTCGCTCGATGTTTCGCATGGCGAGTCGACGGTAGGGGCGCCTCTCTGAGGCGCCCGTGAAAGTGGGATCGGCAGGAAGGCACTCGGCAGTGGGTTGGGCAGCCGGCAGCCACGCCTGATGGTCGATCTCCTGATCGCAGGGAGCGGTCCCGGTCGGGGCCGCCCCTGCGG
>DATJTM010000276.1:0-2617 GCA_035503395.1 Luteitalea sp. | reverse complement strand
CTGGTATCTCTGGCCGGAAGGCGGCGGCCGCCATCCGTTCTTCAATGCCGAGAACGGGCTGCTGATCCTCAAGTACTCGGCGATCTACGGCATCGCCGCGATCGGCGCGTCGATGGTGATCATCTCGGGCGGCGTCGACCTCGCGCCCGGCGCCGTGATCGCCCTCACGACGGTCGTTCTCGGCCATCAGTACCTGGAATCCGGCTGGTCGCTGACGGCCTCGATTCTTGCCGGTCTCGGCGTCGGCGTCGTCGCCGGCGCGATCAGCTCCGCGCTGGTCGTCCTTGTCCGACTACCTCCGTTCATCGCCACGCTCGGCGTGATGGGCATCACCCGCGGTCTCGCTTACATCGTCACGGAAGGCCGCTTCTTCGACGTGTCGGCCCGCATTCCGCCGGGCTGGGCGCCGCTCGGCATCCCGCTCGACTGGATGGCGCCGGTCGTCATGGTGGTGCTGACCGTCGTCTTCCACGTGTTCATGCGCAACGTGCAGCCGGGGCGCGCGGTGTTCGCGGTGGGCGGCAACGAAACGGCGGCACGCTACACGGGCATCCAGGTCGGGCGCATCAAGACCATGGTCTACATGGTCTCGGGCGTGCTCGCGGCGCTGTCCGGCGTCATCCTCGTGCTCGGCCAAGGGCAGGGCAAGGCGGATCTCGCCAACGGCTACGAGCTGGACATCATCGCGTCGGCCGTCGTCGGTGGCGCCAGCCTCACGGGCGGCCGCGGATCGGTCGTCGGCGCCGTCCTCGGCACGCTGATCTTCGGCGTCCTGCGCAACGCGCTGCCGCAGATTCCCGGCGCCACGTTCTACGACCGGCTCATCGTCGGCCTCGTCGTCGTCGTCATCGTCGTCGTCGACCAGTTGCTGTCGAAGCGCCGGGATTAGGGCAGGAACCGTCCGACAAGTCGGACGGCTACGAACTGATTACGTAGCCGCGCGACTTGTCGCGCGGTCCCGGCATGCGCTTTTGATACGATTCAAGGCTGTCATGGCCCTGGATTCCTTCAAGACGCGACGCACTCTCACGGTCGGAAGCGAGACCGTCCACTACTTCAGCCTGCCGGCCCTCGAAGCGGCGGGATTCCCGGGCGTGGCGCGGCTGCCGTATTCGCTGCGCATCCTGCTCGAGAACCTGCTCCGCCGCGAAGACGATGCGTTCGTCAAGAAGGACGATGTGGCGACGCTGGCGGGATGGGACGTCACGAGTGGCGCCGAGCGCGAAATCGCGTTCATGCCGGCCCGGGTGCTGCTGCAGGACTTCACCGGCGTGCCGGCGGTCGTCGACCTCGCGGCGATGCGTGACGGCGTGGTGAAGCTCGGCGGCGATCCGTCGCGCGTCAATCCGCTGCAGCCGGTCGAACTGGTCATCGACCACTCGGTGCAGGTCGACCACTTCGGCGAGGTCAACAGCTTCGCGCTCAACGTCGACCTCGAGTACCAGCGCAACGGCGAGCGCTATGAGTTCCTGCGCTGGGGCCAGAACGCGTTCTCGAATTTCCGTGTCGTGCCGCCGGGCACCGGCATCGTCCACCAGGTCAACATCGAGTACCTCGCCCGCGTCGTCTGCCGTGAGAACGTCGACGGCCAGGTGCTGGCGTACCCCGACACGCTCTTCGGCACCGACTCGCACACCACGATGGTGAACGGGCTCGGCGTGGTGGGCTGGGGCGTCGGCGGCATCGAGGCCGAGGCCGCGATGCTCGGCCAGCCCTCGTCGATGCTCATCCCCGACGTCGTCGGTTTCAAGCTCTCGGGCAAGCTGCAGGAAGGCATCACCGCGACCGACCTCGTGCTGACGATCACCGAGCGCCTGCGCAAGCACGGCGTCGTCGGCAAGTTCGTCGAGTTCTACGGTGCTGGTCTGAGCCACCTGACGATTGCCGACCGCTCGACGATCGGCAACATGTCGCCCGAGTACGGCTCGACGATCGCGATCTTCCCGATCGACGACACGACGCTCGACTACCTGCGGCTCACGGGCCGTTCGCCGGCGCAGGTGGAACTCGTCGAGGCCTACGCCAAGGCGCAGGGTCTGTACCGCACCGACGCCACAGTCGATCCGGTCTACACGACGGCGATCGAACTCGACCTGTCGACCGTCGAGCCCAGCCTCGCCGGCCCGCGTCGTCCGCAGGACCGCGTGCCGCTCAAGGACGCGACGACGTCGTTCGGCAAGTCACTCGACGCGATGCTCGCCGAGCCGAAGAAGAAGGGCAGCGGCGGTGGCACCGCCACGGCTGTTGCCGTGCAGGCGCCGGTGTGGGCCGACCAGTTCGATCACGGCGCGGTCGTCGTCGCGGCCATCACGAGCTGCACCAACACCTCGAACCCGAGCGTGATGATCGCCGCCGGTCTCGTCGCCAAGAAGGCCGTAGAGAAGGGCCTGCAGCGCAAGCCGTGGGTCAAGACCAGCCTTGCGCCGGGTTCGCAGGTCGTCACCGAGTACTACGCGAAGTCCGGTCTCAACACCTACCTCGACGCCCTCGGCTTCAACCTCGTGGGCTACGGCTGCACGACCTGCATCGGCAACAGCGGTCCGCTGCCCGACGATGTGTCGTCGCTGATCGACGAGAAGGATCTCGTCGTGTGCTCGGTGCTGAGCGGCAACCGCAA
>DATJTM010000275.1:0-7349 GCA_035503395.1 Luteitalea sp. | reverse complement strand
ACAGCCCGCGAAGATACGGCCGTCGCGCAGGCGCACGGCCGCGCCCACCCGGAAGTTCGAGTACGGCGCCCAGGCGTGCGCGCGCACGGCGCGGGCCGCCTCGACGAGCGCGTCGTCGACGTCGCTCACCGCGCCACCATGCGGGCGACCACCGCGTCGAGGAGGGCGATGAACTGGCCGCGCACGCGGGCCGCCGTCTCCATCACGTCGTCGTGCCGCAGCGGCTCGTCGACGACACCGGCGGCGGGATTGGTGATGCATGAGATGCCGAGCACTGCGGCGCCCATGTGGCGCGCCGCAATGGCCTCGGGCACGGTCGACATGCCGACGGCGTCGGCGCCCAGCGTCCGGAAGGCGCGAATCTCCGCTGGTGTCTCGTAGCTCGGACCCAGGGTGGCGAGATACACACCGCGCTGCAGCGGCACGCCGGCGCCAGCCGCGGCCTCGAGCGCGAGCGCCCGCAGGTCGCGGTCGTACACGTAGGTCATGTCGGGGAACCGCGGCCCGAGCGCCTCGTCGTTGGGGCCGACGAGCGGATTGGTGCCGAGCAGGTTGATGTGGTCCTCGATCAGCATCAGCGCGCCCTGCGTGAAGGCCGTGTTGATACCGCCGGCGGCGTTGGTGAGGATGACGCTAGGGACGCCCCACCGGACCATCGCACGCACGCCGAACACCGCGCGCGACACCGCGTGCCCTTCGTACAGGTGCGCACGTCCAGCCAGTGCAGCAACACGGGCGCCGGAGGCATGCGTGCCGACCACCAGCTTGCCGGCATGGCCAATCACCGCCGACGAGGGCCAGCCGGGGATGTCGCCGTAGGGCAACACCGTCGGCGAGGTCAGCGTGTCGGCGAAATCGCCGAGGCCAGAGCCGAGCACGATCGCCACGTCGGGCACGGCACCGGCGCGTTCGCGCAGCAGGGAGATGGCCTGGTCGAGATGCTGGATGGTGTCGCTCATGTCGCGCGATTCTGCTTGTGTAAGGGGACGACTACGACTTGCTGACACGCGCGAGGCCGAGCCGATCGAGAATCAACGGCACCGCCGGCCGTGGCCGATCGTCGATCTCGACTGCCGCCTCGAGTTGCGACCGAATCGCCTCGACGTCCTCGGCCCGTCGCGCATGAATGATGACGATGGGCGCGCCGGCCTCGATGTGCGTGCCGGCAGGGGCGACGATCTCGAAACCCACGGCGGGATCGACGGCATCTTCGGCCCGGGCGCGACCGGCGCCGAGTTGCACGGCGGCGCGGCCGATGCGGCCCGCATCGAGGCGGCCGACGTAACCGGCGCGAGAGGCGACGAATGGCTCGCGCACCGGCGCGACCGGCAGGCACGCGGGCGCGTCGATCATCCCGACGTCGCCACCCTGCCGTTCGACGATCCGGCGAAACGCCGCCAGCCCCGCGCCGCTGGCCAGAGCCTGACCGACCGCGGCGCGCGCGTCATCGAGCGACGAGCCCGGCTTGCCGAGCCAGACCATCAACGCGGCCAGTTCCACCGACAGGTCGACGAGTGGCGATGGGCCGGCGGTGCCCGCGAGTACCTCGACGCACTCGCGCACTTCGAGCGCGTTGCCCACCATTCGCCCGAGCGGTTCGTCCATCTGCGTCAGCAACGCCGCGACGCGCAGGCCCGATCGCTCGGCAAGGCCGACGAGGGCGTCGGCCAGGGCGCGTGCGTCCTTCTCGTCCGACATGAAGGCGCCGCTGCCCGTCTTCACGTCGAGCACCAGCGCGTCGATCCCTTCGGCGATCTTCTTGCTCAGGATCGACGCGCAGATCAGCGGCAGGCTCTCGACGGTGCCGGTCACGTCGCGCAGCGCATAGAAGGTGCGATCGGCCGGCGCCACTTCATCGGTCTGCCCGATCAGCGCGCAGCCAATCTCGGCGACCTGCGCGCGGTACTCCTCGAGCGTGAGGCGGGTGCGAAACCCGGCGATGCTCTCCAGCTTGTCGAGGGTGCCGCCGGTGTGGCCGAGGCCGCGCCCCGACATCATCGGCACCGGCACGCCGCAGGCGACGACGAGCGGCGCGAGGATCAGTGACGTCTTGTCACCGACGCCGCCGGTGCTGTGCTTGTCGACCTTCACGCCCGGCACGTGCGACAGGTCGACGCGGACGCCCGAGCGGACCATCGCGTCGGTGAGCGCCGTCGTCTCGTCGACCGTCATGCCGCGCAGCCAGACGGCCATCAGCCAGGCCGACAACTGGTAGTCCGGCACCGACCCGTCACTGGCACCACGGACCATCCACGCGATCTGTTCGGCGCTGAGCGCGCCGCCGTCGCGCTTGGTCCGGATGATGTCGACGGTTCGCATGCGGAGGGCGCCAGTATACTGACGCTTCCGCATGCCACGCGCGACCATCCTCGCCCTTGCCGTCACCGGCCTGGCGGCCGCGGGTCTGCTCCACGCCCGCCAGCCTGCATCACCGTCAGCCGACGTCCTGATCGTCAACGCCCGCGTCTACACCGTCGACCCCGACAGGCCCGCGGCCCAGGCCATCGCCATCCGCGGCAGTCGGATCGTGGCGGTCGGGTCGGACGCGGACGTGCGGGCGCTGTCTGGACGCGCGACCCAGGTCATCGATGCCGGTGGGCGCGCCGTCATCCCCGGGCTGCACGATGCGCATGGCCATGTGCTCGGACTCGGCGAGAGCCTGCAGAGCATCGACCTGCGAGGGACCGCGAGCGTGCAGGCCGTGATCGACAAGGTGAAGGCGCGCGCCGCACAGGTGCCGAAGGGCCGCTGGATCGTCGGCCGCGGCTGGGATCAGAACGACTGGCCGGAGCCAGCCTGGCCGACCGCGGCGCAGCTGGACGCGGCGACATCAGATCACCCCGTGTACCTGTCGCGCGTCGACGGACACGCGGCGTGGGCGAACACCGCTGCGCTACGCGCCGCGAAGCTGGCTGCCGACGTCACCGACCCCGATGGTGGTCGCGTGATGCGGACGCCCGCCGGGGCTCCGAGTGGTGTGCTGATCGACAAGGCGATGGGCCTGGTGGCGCGCCACGTGCCGCCCCCCGATCGAACCACACGCCGCGAACAGTTGCGCCTCGCCGACGACCAGCTCGCCTCGCTCGGCATCACGATGGTGCACGACGCCGGCGTGGCGCAGGCCGATGCGACGATGTATCGCGAGGTCGTCGACGGCGGCGACCTGAAGACGCGGCTGTACGTGATGCTGGCCGCGCCGCGACCCGGCACCACGCTGCCGCCACCGCTGATCGGCCACGCCGATCACATGCTCACCGTGCGCGCGGTGAAACTCGTGGCCGACGGTGCCCTCGGCTCGCGCGGCGCAGCCCTGCACGAGCCCTACAGCGACGAGCCCGGCACGCGGGGGCTCCTCGTCACCGCGCCGGAGCAGCTGCACGCCCAGGCGCTGACCGCCGTCCGCGCCGGCTACCAGCCGTGCATCCACGCGATCGGCGATCGGGCCAACACCGAAGTGCTCGATCTGTTCGAGCGCCTCCAGGGCGAGGTTCCCGGCAGCCGCGCGCTGCGCATGCGCAACGAGCACGCGCAGATCCTCCGGACGTCAGACATCCCACGCTTCAAGTCCCTCGACGTGATTGCCTCGGTGCAGGCCACGCATGCCACCTCGGACATGCCGTGGGTGGCACAGCGCGTCGGCGAGGCCCGTACGAAAGCAGGCGCCTACGTATGGCAGGCGCTCCTGCACAGTGGCGCCAGGCTCGCCAACGGGTCGGACTTCCCGGTCGAGGAGCCCAACCCGATGTTCGGGTTCTACGCCGCCGTCACGCGGCAGGATCGCGCCGGGCAGCCTCCGGGCGGCTGGATGCCCGACGAGCGGCTGTCGCGCGTCGAGGCCCTCCACAGCTTCACGGCCGGCGCCGCCTACGCCGCCCACCTCGAACGGGAGCTCGGGATGCTGCGGGTCGGCGCCCTCGCCGACCTCGTCGTGCTGTCGTCCGACATCATGCAGGTGCCGCCCGCCGAGATCCTGAAGGCGCGTCCGGTGGTGACGATGCGGGGCGGGCGGGTGACGTTCAGGAATGGGCTCTGAGGCGAGTCGGGCGCTCGTCGGCGGCGCCCTGACGCTGCTGGTGGCGCTGGCCGTCCTCACGAGGCAGACGATGCGAATCCCGTCGCAGGATCCGGACCGCCTCGTCGCTGAACTGCGCCTGGCCCAGGCCGCGGCGGTGCTGCTGGCCTTCTCGGCCGCGTTCATCGCCGGTCTGGCCGCCTCGTCGCCCGGACCGGTCGTCGCCCTTGACATGGCGGCCGCCGTCCTCTGCTGCGGCCTGGCGCTGATGACCCTGGTACGCGATCCGAGAGCGGCCCTGGCCTGGCTGGCCGGGGCGTTCGTGGTCCGCGCCCTCACCGACGTCGCCCACCTCCCGAGCTGGCTGCCGACGACCACAGCCCCGGTCGTCCACGCCGGCAGCGCCGCCGCCAACCTGGTCGCCGCCGCCCTCGTCGCACTCCCGCTGCTCCGCTCGACGACACGCTGATCGTCGCGGTACGAAGATCGTCGAGCCGTATCGCGCCGCGCTGGGACCCGCCTTCGCCACTGGCTACGGCGCGCCCCGCAACGGGCCCTAACCTTCCTCGTCAGTCGGGCGAGCGCCGCCTCGTCCACGGCCGACTCGCCGACTCGCCGACTGCCGACTGCCGACTGCCGACTGCCGACTGCCGACTTCTGTCTTCGCAATGCGAAGCCGCGCGCTGTCGTTCACACTAAGGAGCCGGCCGCCCGACGCGGCCCGCATTTCCGGAGGCACCTTCCCGATGTCGTTGCCCGTCAGTCGTCGTCGATTCCTGCAGGACCTCGCGGTCGCCTCGGCGGCCGTCCCGCTGGCCAGCCGTGTGGCGGGGGCCCAGACCCCGCGCAAGGTGCGCCATGCGAGCTTCGGCGCCTCGGGCATGGCGTTCTCGGACATCCGCAGCTTCACGTCGCACCCGGCCTTCGAGCTCGTCGCCGTTGCCGACGCCGACCTCTCGCGCACCGAACAGGTGAAGAAGCTCCATCCCAACGCCCGCATCTACCAGGACTGGCGCGAGCTGCTGCAGAAGGAAGCCGACAACCTCGACTCGGTGAACGTGTCCACGCCCGATCACATGCACGCGCCGATTGCGATGGCGGCGATGGCGCGCGGCAAGCACGTCTACATCCAGAAGCCGATGGCGGCGACGGTGCGTGAGACGCGCCTGCTGGCGGCGACCGCGCGCGAGAAGAACCTCGTGACGCAGATGGGCATCCAGATCTCCTCGCACCCGACGCAGCTGGCCACCGAGGCGCTGATCAAGAGCGGCGCGATCGGCAAGGTGCGCGAGGTGCACACGTTCTGCGACAAGACGTGGGGCGACATGAATCCGATTCCGTCGGGCTCCGATCCAGTACCGCCGACACTCAACTGGGACATGTGGCTCGGCGTCAGCAAGAAGGTGCCGTACAAGACCGACGTCTATCACCCGAGCAACTGGCGCAAGCGCGTCGGCTTCGGCACCGGTACGCTGGGCGACATGGGGTGCCACATCTTCAGCACGCCGATCCGCGGTGTGAACCTCTACCTGCCGCAGTCGATCACGTCCTACGGCCCGGGCGCCGTCCACGGCAACTGGCCGATCGACGCCAAGATCAAGTTCGTCTTCCCCGGCACGTCGCTGACCGAGGGACAGACGCTCGACTTCTGGTGGTACGACGGCGCCACCCGTCCGCCTCAGGCCGTGGCTGATGCGGTCGGCGGCAAGGTGCCGGGCTCCGGCTCCGTCATCATCGGCACCGAGGGCGCCGTGCTGCTGCCGCACATCGGCGCGCCCACGCTGCACCCTGCCGAGAAGTTCGCAAGCCGGCCGATCCCGACGATCACCCCGCGCGACCACTACCACGAGTTCCTCGACGCCGTCCTGAAGGGACCGGGCACGCGCTGCTCGGCCAACTTCGATTACGCGTCGCTGGTCACCGAAGCCGTGCTCCTGGGCAGCCTCGCCGAGCACTTCCCGAACGAGACGCTGGCCTACGACTCCGCGGCGATGCGCGTGACCAGCCACAAGGAGCCGAACCGCTGGCTGCAGCGGACGTTCCGCAAGCAGTACATCCTGACCCGCATGTAACCGTTCACGCACGTGTCCACTGCCCTGCGCCGGCCTCGCCGGCTCGCCCTCCTGCTCTGCGCGTGCCTGGCTCTCGTCGTCGAGGGCCGGACGCGCGTGGCGGCGCAGGCCGAGGCCCGGGCGCCGGGCGCGTCGCAGGGCGTGCCCCCGTCGCTCGTCGTCGTGCTCGTCGTCGATCAGTTCCGCGCCGACTACGTCGAACGCTACGGCCATCAGTGGCGGCAGGGGCTGCGCCGCATCTTCGACGGCGGCGCCCACTTCACCGAGGCCGCCTACCCGTATGCCAGCACGATGACGTGCGCCGGGCACGCGACGATCGGCACCGGGACGCTGCCGCAGACGCATGGCCTGATCGCCAATGCGTGGTACGACCGCGCCACCGCGCGCGATGTCGTGTGCACGGAAGACCGGACCGTCACCAATGTCGGCTACGGGCCGAACCCGCCGCGATACGGCGACAGCTCGGCGCGACTGGCCGCGCCCACGCTCGGCGACGAGATGCGCGCCCAGCTCGGGGCCGCGCCACGCATCGTCACCATGGCCCTCAAGGCCCGCGCGGCGATGCCGTTGGCCGGGCAGCGCTCGACGCTGACCACGTGGTTCGACGGGGCCCGCGGCTTCGTCACCTCGCCAGCCATGGGCACGCCGGGTCGCGATCCGTTCCTCGCGAAGTACCTCGCCGAGCACCCTGTCGAAGCCGACACCGGCGCCGTCTGGGCGCGACGGCTCCCGGCCGAGACCTACTTGTTCACCGACGAGGGCGACGGCGAGATTGGCATGGGGCGACGCTTCCCACACCCCTTGTCGCGCGCGTCGGGTGAGGGACAGGTCGACGCCGCGTTCTACGGCAACTGGCAGATGAGCCCGTTCGCCGACGACTATCTCGGGCATCTCGCGCAGGCGGCCGTCGGGGCGTTCGGGCTTGGCCAGGGTGCGCGCACCGATTACCTCGCGGTGAGCTTCTCGGCGCTCGACGTGATCGGTCACGCGTACGGACCGCGCAGCCATGAGGTGCAGGACACGCTCGTTCGCCTCGACGACACTATCGGCGTCCTGCTCGACCTGCTCGACAAGCAGGTCGGTCGCGATCACTACGTGCTGGCGCTGACCGGCGACCACGGCGCCGGGCCGGTGCCCGAGCAGATGCGGGCCCTCGGCCTGCGGGCCGGCGTGATCGATCGGAAGGCCCTCGCGAGCGCCATCACCGCAGTCGTCGGCGGGTCGCTGATCGACAGCATCTCCGGCGGCGAGTTGTATCTCTCGAA
>DATJTM010000274.1:0-3171 GCA_035503395.1 Luteitalea sp. | reverse complement strand
CGCGGAGAGTTTCTGGCGCTCATGGGACCGTCGGGATCCGGCAAGACAACGCTACTGAACCTGCTGGGGGGCCTCGATCGTCCGTCGGGTGGCAGCATCGACGTCGGCGGTGATCGGATCGATCAGCTCTCGTCCGGCGCGCTGGCTCGCTGGCGCGCCGCGCACGTCGGCTTCGTCTTCCAGCTGTACAACCTGCTGCCGGTGCTGACCGCGCAGCGCAACGTCGAATTGCCATTGCTGCTCACTCGACTGTCGGGCAGCGAGCGTCGGCGGCGCGCGGGGGTAGCCCTCTCGGTGGTCGGCCTCGGAGAGCGTGCCAAGCACTATCCGCGGCAGCTGTCGGGCGGCCAGGAGCAGCGCGTCGGCATCGCTCGCGCCATCGTCACCGATCCCACGCTGCTGCTCTGCGACGAACCGACCGGTGATCTGGATCGCAAGTCCGGCGACGAGATCCTCGAACTGCTGAAGGCACTCAATCGCGAACACGGCAAGACGATCGTGATGGTGACGCACGACCCGCACGCGGCGGCCTGCGCGACGCGGCTGGTGCACCTCGAGAAGGGGCAGCTGGTCTCCGAGGTGGCCGCATGAAGTTCCTGCCGCTCGTCTGGCGCAGCCTGATGCGCCGCAAGCTGCGCACGCTGTTCACTGCGCTGTCGATCCTGGTCACCTTCATCCTGTTCGGCGCGTTGATGGCGCTGAAGGCGGCGTTCGGCATGGGCGTCGACCTTGCGGGCCAGGACCGGCTGGTGATGATCCAGAAGGTCTCGTTCATCCAGCCGCTACCGGTGAGCTACCAGGGCCGCGTCGCGACGTCCGATGGCGTTGCCGCGGTGACGCATGCCACGTGGTTCGGCGGCATCTACCAGGACCCGAAGAACTGGTTCGCGCAATTCGCCGTCGAGCCTGAGGCCTGGTTGCAGATGTACCCCGAGTACGTCCTCACGCCGGAGCGAGCGAAGGCGTGGTACGGCAACCGCACCGGCGCGATCATCGGTCGTTCGCTCGCCGATCGTTTCGGGTGGAAGGTCGGCGATCGCATCCCGCTGCAGGCGACGATCTATCGCAAGGCCGACGACTCGCCGTGGAGCTTCGTGGTCGAAGGGATCTACGAGGCCTCCACCAAAGGTGCCGACACCACGCAGATGTTCTTCCATTACGACTTCCTCAACGAGACGCGGACGATCCTGAAGGATCAGGTCGGCTGGTACATCATCCGCGTCGCCGATCCGCAGCGCTCCGAGGAGATCGCCGGGCGCCTCGATGCGCTGTTCGCCAACTCGTCGTCGGAGACCAAGACGTCAACCGAGAAGGCCTTCGTGCAAGCCTTCGCGCAACAGATCGGCGACATCGGCAGCATCATGATGGCGATCCTCGCCGCTGTGCTCTTCACCATCCTGCTGGTCTCGGCCAACACGATGGCGCAAGCCATCCGCGAGCGGACGAGCGAACTCGCGGTGATGAAGACCCTTGGCTTCACCGACGGCCACCTGCTCGCCCTGGTGCTGGTCGAGTCGATCGTGCTTGCCGTGGTCGGGGGCGGTACGGGCCTGTTCATCGCGTGGGCGATCACGCAGGGCGGCGACCCGACCAACGGCTTCCTGCCGGCCTTCTTCCTGCCGACACGCGACCTCGTGTTGGGCATCGTCCTGATCTTCGTGCTGGGCACACTCGCCGGCGTCTTGCCGGCCCTGCAGGCCAGCCGCCTGCGCATCGTCGACGCGCTGCGGCGCCAGGGGTAATCCGTATGCAGACGCTCACGCAACTGCTCGCCATCACCCTCGTCAACATCCGCAGCCTGCCGCAGCGGCTCGGCTCGTCGCTGGTCGCCGTCGTCGGCATCGCCGGCGTCGTCGTGGTGTTCGTGTCGGTGCTGTCGATCGCGCAGGGTTTCAAGGCGGCGATGACGACCGCTGGTGACCCGCGCACCGCGATCGTCCTGCGGGCCGGCACCGACTCGGAGATGTCGAGCGGGCTGTCGCGCGAACAGACGCAGATCGTCAAGGACGCGCCGGGCCTGGCCCGAGGCGCAGACGGACCGGTCGCGTCGGCCGAACTCTTCGTCATCGTCAACCATCCGAAGCGCTCGACCGGCACCGATGCCAACGTGCCGCTGCGCGGCGTGGAGTCGGCCGCGTTTGCTGTGCGTCCCCGGTTAAAGATGGTCGAGGGCCGGCGCTTCGAACCAGGGCGCAACGAGATCATCGTCGGTCGCGCGGCGGCCGGCCAGTTCGCCGGGCTCCAGGTCGGGCAGACGGTGCGCTGGGGCGAGAACACGTGGAGCGTCGTCGGCATCTTCGAAGCAGACGGTTCGATCTCCGAGTCCGAGATCTGGTGCGACGCGCGCGTGTTGCAGGGCGCCTACCGGCGCGGCGACTCGTTCCAGTCCGTGTACGTCCAGCTCGAACGCGAGGATGCGCTCGAATCCTTCCGCGCCGCCGTCACGCGGGATCCACGGCTCAACGTGATGGTCGAGCGTGAGACGGACTACCTCGCCGACCAGGCTGTGGTGCTTCAGACGATCATCCGCACCATCGGCTTCGTCATCGCCGGGCTGATGGGAGTGGGCGCGGTGTTCGGTGCCGTCAACACGATGTACACGGCGGTCGCCAACCGCACACGCGAGATTGCGACGCTGCGCGCGCTGGGCTTCGGTGCCACGTCGATCGTCGCGTCGGTGCTGGCCGAATCGACAGTGCTCGCGCTGGCGGGCGGTCTGGTTGGCGGCGCGTTGGCGTACGTCGGCTTCGACGGGTTCCAGACGTCGACGATGAACTTCCAGTCGTTCAGCCAGGTGGCATTCGCATTCCGCGTGACACCGACGCTGCTCGGCCAGGGACTCGCCTGCGCGATGGTGATGGGCCTGCTCGGCGGCATCCTGCCGGCCATCCGCGCCGCCCGCATGCCGATCGTCAACGCATTACGTGAACTCTGACGCCCTTCGTCATTCGGCCGTCGGCCTTCGTCGTTCGGCGTTCGTCGTTCGGCGTTGAACAGGTGTAGGCGTCGGACTATGTCCGACGCTCAGCGTTGCCTGACCGCTTTGGTAGGGACGCTCGCCGAGCCGTCCGCCCGGGTTCATTCGGACGCGCCGGCGGCGCGTCCCTACCAATGTGGAAGCTCGACGCCTGCGATGAGATGACTCCCGGGCGGATACAATCGCCGGCACCG
>DATJTM010000273.1:0-3756 GCA_035503395.1 Luteitalea sp. | reverse complement strand
GACTACGAGAGCTCGCTGCAGGCGCTCGAGGCGCTGTAGCGGATGTCCCGACCAGCCCTGTCGTCGGCTCGACACTTCGCGCACCAGTCACTGTTCCGGCTCACTCGACTCAATCGGCATGTCGCGCTTCCGCTTTAGGCTCGAGCCCGTCCTGCAGATGCGCCAGCGGGCCGAAGAACAGGCGCAACAGGCCCTGGCACGGGCCGAACGGCAGCTCCAGGAGGCCGAGACCCGGCTCATGGCCGCCGAGGAACAGTTACGCACCGCTTACGTGTCGGCGGCGCAGGCGGAGCGGGATGGGGTCGATGTCGTGCAGTTGATGTGGCATCGGAATTGGATTGTGGCAAGGACGCGGGACATCGAGGGCAAGCGCCTCGAAGTCCGGGACCGGCTCGAGGCGAGGGACATGCGGCTCGCCCAGGCGCAGGACGCGCGCAAGCAGCGCCGGGTCCTCGAGAAGTTCAAGGATCGGGCCCGGCTCGCCTTCGACACGGCGGCGGCTCAGCGCGAAATGCAGGCGATCGACGAACTGGCGACCATCAAGGCCGCCCGTCGGGTAGGAGAGTTCCAGTGAGTACACCCATCGTAGGCGGCGCGAGCGGAACCGGGTTGCCCGGCACGACGACGACCCGGACGGCCGGCACCCGCGACATCGGCCAGGACGCGTTCCTGAAGCTGCTCACCGAGCAGCTGAAGAACCAGGACCCGACCAAGCCGCAGGACAACGGCGAGTTCATCGCGCAGCTGGCCACCTTCAGCTCGCTCGAGAAGCTCACCACCATCGCCACCAAGCTCGATCAGATTGGCACCGCGCTCGGCATCACGCTGCCCGCCGACACCACGTCGGGCAGCCAGACCACGAGCGGCCCGGGCAGCACGAGCGGCGACACGAACACGACCACCAGGACCGAGAAGACGTCGTCGGCCGACAGCACCGGCACCGGCAACGGCAGCACCACCAACGGAGGCAAGTAACATGGCAGTGGGATCCTTTTCCGCCGGTTTGTCCGGGCTGAACGCCAACGCGTCGTACCTGAGCGTCATTGGCAACAACCTCGCGAACATCAACACCATCGGCTACAAGTCGAGCGCGGTCAGCTTCGCCGACCTCGTCAGCCAGAACGTCGGCGGCACCAGCATCAACCCGATGCAGGTCGGCCTCGGCGTGGTGACCGGCTCGATCTCGCCGGTCTTCAGCCAGGGCGCCATCGAGACGACCCGTGAAGCCTCCAACGTCGCCATCCAGGGCCAGGGCTTCTTCGTCGTGCGCGGTGAAGAAGGCAACGCCTACACGCGCGCTGGCAACTTCACGTTCAACGCCGACGGCGAGATGGTGACCCCGGACGGTTGGCGCGTGCAGGGCTACTCGCAGGTCGATCCGGTCACTGGCGATGTCATCACGACCGGCGGCCTGAGCGACATCGTGGTGCCGCCGGGCGTGTTGCGCGCGCCGGTCGCGACCACCAACATCCGTGGTCAGATCAATCTGAATGCCAGCGACGCCGTCACCGGCGCCCCGAACTACACGACGTCCTTCAAGACGTTCGATGCGCTCGGCAGCCCGCACGTCGTCTCGATCGACTTCCAGAAGACCGGCCCCGGCGCCTGGACCTACACCGCGACCGTCCCGCAGGCCGACGTCAACGGCGGCACCGGCGTGTTCCAGTTGGCCACCGGCACGCTGACCTTCGACGGCACTGGACAGCTGACGGCCCCGGCTGCCGACGTGACGTTGACCGGGCCTGCCACCTGGGCGAATGGGGCGACCGGCAACAACATCACCTGGGACATCACGCCGCCGCCGGCGGACAGGCCAGCCATCACGAGCTTCGCGAAGGCGTCCCAGATCGTCAATCCGGACCAGAACGGCGCGGAGGCCGGGGCGGCGAGCGAGTTCAAGATCGATGTCGACGGCACGATCCTCGTCAAGTTCGGCCAGGAAGAGATCGCGGTCGGCCAGATCGCGCTGGCCAACTTCAACAACCCCAGGGGACTCGCCAAGCTGGGCGGCAATCGCTTCAGCGAGAGTCAGGCGGCCGGTCTCCCCAACATCGGCACGCCGGCGAGCGGCGGACGCGGCACTCTGACCGGGAGCGCGATCGAGCAGTCCAACGTCGACATCGCCACCGAGTTCACGCAGATGATCCTTGCGCAGCGCGGCTACCAGGCCAACTCGCGCACGATCACCGTCTCGGACGAGGTGCTCGTCGAGACCCTGCAGTTGAAGCGGTAGCAGCTCGCGGCGCGCGCACGGTCGTGACCGTCGCGCGCGCCATCGCCGGAGCGTCGCATGGCACTCGTCCCGTTCCCCATCAATTCGGCAGGAGTTCCGCCACCAGCGTCCGCTGGTCGTGGGCTGGGCGCCGGTCGGCCCACGCTGCCCGGTGCGCAGAACGCATCGCGGGCGCCGCAAAGGGCAGCCGATGGCCGTCCTGCCACTGCACCTGCCGCAAAGGGCAAGGCCGCCTTCGCGCAGGTGCTGGCAGCGGCGCGCGCGGACGAGAAGCCGACGGTCGAGGCGTCCACGACTCCGTCAGGGAAGAGCCGGTCGGTACGCGGCGACACCGACGCGCGCGTGGCGACGAGAGGAACGCGCGAACCGGACGACGCACCGACTGTCGTCGCCGCGTCGACGCAGGACGACTCGCGGGCCGTGTCGGCGTCGTCCTGGCTGCTGCTCGCCCTCGGGCAGCGATCGATGGGGTCGAGCGAGCACGACACGGCGGTTGTGAGTCCGGACGATCAGCCGACGTCGGGCGATGACGTCGTTGCGCCCGTGGACCCGGCTGCCGGTCACGTCATGACCGTGGTGCCGGTCGCCATCGCTGCTCCGCCTGTGGCGACGCCGGCGCCTGCGCCGCCGGGGACGGCGGTCGACGGTGGGGGAGTCGTCTTCGTATCGGGCACTGAGGTCGACCCGTTGGCGGCATTCACGGCGCCAGCGCTCGTCGCGACCGCGTCCTCTGGCACGGGAGCCGTCGCGGAAGACCCATGGCTGACGGCCGACGGCGCCGAGGCGGCACTCGAGGGGGTCGTCGCGCCGCCGGTGAACGAAATGCCGTCGGTGGACCCCGCGGCCGCGTCCTCCGACGCCATTCCGACGATGTCGAAGGAACAGGAGGGAAGCGCCGCTTCCGTGACTGCGACGCCGGGGTCGCCGAACACGCCGGCGGCGGATGCGGTGGCGCGCTGGCGCGCTGCGGCTCGTGCGCTCGGTGGCGCCGTGCGCGCGGGAATGACTCCGACGGACACCGCCACGCCGGACGGCGCCGCTGTAGCCGGTCCGAACGTCGTCGACGGCGCGGCGGCAACCCTTGCCGGACGGGGCCCCGGCGCAGCTGGCGCGGCGCCCACGACAGCCGTTCAGGAACTCGTCACACTCGTCAGCAGCCTGGTTGAGCCGACTGGCGCGAAAGCCCAGCAGGCGGCGATGAAGGCTCAGCTCCCGGCGGTCGACTCCGCTGTCCCCGAGACGGCGGTCGTGCCTGGGGTACGCACGGCCGACGTGCTGATGCGTCTCGCCCAGGCCGGCGCCGAACTGGCGCCGCCGCGCGTTGGTCGCGCTGACCTGCCGGATGCCTCGGTCTTCAGCCAGATGATGGCGAGCGCGACCCCGGTCTCGACGCCCCAGACTCCCGTCGCGACGGCTGCGACAGCGGTGCCGGCGCTGCCACCTGCGGTGGGCGAACAGGTCAACGCGCACATCGTCTCGTCGCTGAAGATGCAGTGGAAGGATGGGATTGGCGAGGCCAAGCT
>DATJTM010000272.1:0-8084 GCA_035503395.1 Luteitalea sp. | reverse complement strand
GCGCCGCAGAAGCGGCAGTCCCTGGTTCGCTTCCGCGTCTCGGGCCTGGTCGGATTCCAGTCGTTCACCGCGAAGGACAGCTTCGACGCGGTCCTCGGCTCGTCCAGTGGTCCGATCTTCGGTGGAGGGGCCGGGCTGCTGATCGGACGCCACGCATTCGTCGACGTGCAGGTGAGCCGCTTCTCCGCCGACGGCTCGCGCGTCTTCATCACCGACGACGGCACGGTCTTCGACCTCGAGATCCCGACGACGGTCACCGTCATGCCGATTGACATCTCGGCCGGCTGGCGGTTCACCGGTACGCCGCGCCCCGGCCGCGACGGCAAGCCGCGGCTGCGACCGGTGCCCTATGCCGGTGGCGGCATCGGTGTCCAGATCTATCGCGAGACGTCGGAGTTTGCCGACGCCGGCGACGACGTCGATGAATCCAAGGGCAGCTACCACGTCATGGGTGGCATCGAGCTGCCGTTCACGCGGCGCCTGGGTGCCAACGTCGACGTGCTCTATCGATGGGTGCCCGACGCCATCGGTTCGACCGGCGTCTCGTCGTACTTCGACGAGAGCGACCTCGGTGGCGCGCAGGTCCGCTTCAGGATTTCGTACACGTTCTAGAGACGGGAAACGGGATACGGGAACCGGGAACCGGGAACCGGGAACCGGATACGGGGTACGGGGTACGGGGTGCCGGGTACGGCAATCGGGTATCGGGGACGCAGAGCAGGTCGGGCCCGTGCGAGGCGCGCCGTCGCCAGGGCGAAGGCGGCCCCCAACGCAGCCCTTCGCCACGGGCTCGACGACGAGCACCGCTTCTGACTTCGTCCTTCTGACTTCTGCCTTTCGGGCCTGAGATGACACCGCGGAAGACATCGAAGGAACGGACGTTCACCGATCGTGTCTATGACGCGGTGCGGGCAATTCCCTCGGGACGCGTGGCGACGTACGGCGACGTCGCCGCGGCGGCTGGACGCCCGCGGGCGGCGCGTGCCGTGGGCACGCTCATGGCCAACTGCGGCCAGCGCCGGATTCCGGCGCATCGGGTGGTGGCCGCGGGTGGCGCCCTGGGCGGCTACGGCGGCCAGGAGCCCACCAAGGCCGCTCTCCTCCGCGCCGAAGGCATCGTCGTGGTGGGTCGGCGGATCCGGCACTTCGCCGGCATCCGCTGGGCGCCGCGATGAGCCGATCCGAACCTGGCACCGACGGGCTCCGTCTCTGTAGCCACCCGTGGGCAACGTTTCCCGACGTGCCCGCCGTCTAAAATGCCAGTGACGAGTCATGCCGCCGACGTGCGGCTCGCCGCGCGATGCCGCACCGGAGATCTCGCGGCATTCGAGGAGTTGTACAGGGCCCAGAGCCAGCGGTTGTACGCGGTCGCGTACCGGATGCTCGGCCACGCCGAGGACGCCGAGGACATGCTGCAGGAGATCTTCCTGCTCGCCTTCCGCAAGCTCCCGACGTACAAGGGCGACTCGTCATTGGGGACCTGGCTGTACCGGCTCGGGGTGAATGCCTGCCTCGACCGGCTGCGCAGCAAGGCCCGCCGCAACGACCAGCAGACCGAGTGGCTGGACGGAGAACTGCCGCCGTCGGGCGCCGTGACGGCCGACGATGGCAAGGGCGTGGTGTCTCGACTGGACCTGGAGCGGGCGCTCCGGGAGCTGCCGGCCGGCTGCCGCGCCGCCTTCCTGCTGCACGACGTGGAAGGCTTCGAACACCGCGAGGTCGCCACCATGCTGGGGATCGCGGAAGGCACATCGAAATCGCAGGTCCACAAGGCGCGTCAGCGCCTGCGGGGTCTGCTCGGACGGGTAACCGCAGGAGGGACACGGGCGTGAAGTGCCAGGACGCACAGCGGGCGCTCGACGCGCGGCTGATCGGCGCGTTGTCGCGGGAGCAGGCCGAGGCGCTCGACGCGCATCTGGCCACCTGCGGCGAGTGCCGGGCGCTCGCCGAAGACGCACTGCGTCTGCAGGCCGAGCTGCGCCTGATGGGCACTGAAGGTCCGTCACCGCGCACGTGGGATCGACTGGTCGCGACGCTGGAAGCCGATCCGGAGTTCCAGCGGGCCGCCGCGACCGCCGAGGGCGGCACGCCCGCCTCGCGTCGGATCGACTGGCGATGGGTGGCACTGGCCGCCACCCTGCTGGTGGTGATCGCCGGATCGCTGCTGATGCTGCGTCGAACGCTGGGGCCGGTGTCGCCGGCGGCTGGCGTTGCCGGCCCGGTCGTACCGGGCACCGGCAGCGACCCCGACGCCCTCGTCACCTCGATCGAAGGCGAGCTGGATCTCGCCGCCAAGCATTACGAGAACGCGATTGCCGGCCTCGAGCGTGTGGCCAGCGAGAGCGAGACGCCGCTGGACCCGACCGTGATGGCGACCGTGCGGGAGAACCTCCAGATCATCGACGACGCGATCGACGACAGCCGCGTGGCGCTGCGCAACGACCCGCAGAGCCAGATTGCGCAGGAGAGCCTGTTCGATGCGTTCCGCCGCAAGGTGGCGCTGCTGCAGGACACGATCGCGCTGATGAACGAGATGCGCAGGAGCGCGCCGGCCCGGTCGGCGCTCTCGACGGGCATGAACAAGGGATGAGGACCATGAACGGTTTCCGAGCGGTGATGTGTGTGGGCGTGCTGGCAGTGGTCCAGCCTGGGGGCGCCTCGGCGGCCCCGTTGCTGACCTCGCCGGATGCGAGCCAGCCGGCGCCCGTGGCGGCACCCCAGCCGCCGGTCCCGCCCGTGCGGATGCGGATGGGCGGCGACGAGTCGAACCGCGAACGGGATCAGGCCCGCGAGGCGGAGCGACGGGCGCGCGATCGCGAGCGGGACGCGAAGCAACGCGAGCGTGACGCCAATGCCCGTGGCGATTCACGAGCGGCCGCACAGGCGCGGGCCGAAGCGCGCGCCGCGGGTCAGGCGCGTCGCGAAGCCGAAATGGCACGCCGCGAGCTGGAACGCAGCCAGCCCTGGACCGACGACGACCAGGCGCCGCTCGTGCGCACGTTCCGGGGCGGTGAGGGATTCACGCTCGACCTGATGAACATGGTGGGCGACGTGGTCGTGGTCGGCGGCAAGGGCCGCGAAGGCAAGCTGACCATCGTCCGCAAGATCCAGGGTGGCGGGCCGGAGGCCGAGCAGCTCCTGCGCGACATGCAGGTGGACGTCGCCGAGCACGCCAACCGGATCGCGGTGCGCACGATGCTGCCCCGCCGCGATGGCCGTCCGCCGCAGCGCGCGCGCATCCGGACCGACTACGAGATCGCGCTGCCGGCCGGGACCGCCCTCGAGCTGAAGAACCTGCAGGGCAACGTCCGGCTCATGAACGTCCCTGGCGACGTGCGGGTCGAAGCCGTGGCCGGCGACGTCGTCGCCGAGGCGCTCTCGAAGGTGCGGCTGCTGCGGAGCATGTCGGGCGACGTGATGCTGTCGCGCAGCGTCGTGGCTGGCGACGCGAACCTGCAGACGGTGAGCGGCAACGTCATCGCGCAGGCCGTGAAGGCCGGGTCGCTCACGCTCGGCTCGGTCAGCGGCACCGTCCAGGTCAAGGAGTCGACGTCGGAGCGGGCCCTGATCCGCACCGTCAGCGGCGACATCGAGTTTGCTGGCGCGCCTCGCAAGGCCGGCCGCTACGAGTTCAAGACCCACGCCGGCGACATCTTCGTGTTCGCGCCCGCCGGCCCCGGCTTCGAGTTCGAGGCCAACACCCTCAAGGGCGATGTGCACGCCGACGTGCCGACCCAGCCGTTGGCGCCAGGCACTCGTCAGGTGCGTGGCAGCGTCGGCGACGGCTCGGCCTTCTTCGACCTGACCACGTTCACCGGCGACATCAAGGTCACTAAAAAAGAAAAGCCCTAAGTCGAAAGTCACAAGTCAGAAGAGCGGCCTTCGTCGGTCGGCCTTCATATACGGCAGTCGGCAGTCGGCAGTCGGCAGTCGCCCATCGACAGTCGACAGTCGGCAGTGGGCAGTGGGCAGTGGGCAGTGTCGCTAACCGGACGTAGCCGCCCGACTTGTCGGGCGGGGGCGCCAGGCGGGGACGAAGTTCCGCGGGCAGCCGGAGGTCGCCGGTCTACGGCTGCCAGCTCAACGAGGCTACCGCTGACCTTCAACCGTCAGCTTCGGACTTCGACCGTCTGACTTCTGACTTCGCCTTTTGAGTGTGGCTATAATTGCCCTCGGAGCCTAGGAGGCCACAGATGACGCGTAGATCGATGGCTGGACTGACCGGCGTGTTCGCTGCAGGAGCGTTCGCGCTGCTGACGACGACCGCCCCCCTGGCGGCCCAGCACAAGGCGCCGAACACGCAGCCGCCGACGGCGGCCGCCGACACGACCGCCCTGCCGACCGGCACGGTGTCGCTCGGTAGCGTGCGCCTGAGCCGAGCCGTCAAGGCCAATGGTGAACCACTCGCGGCCGGCAGCTATCAGCTGCGCCTGACCGGCGAGGAACCGCCGGCGCCGACCGGCGCGACCAAGCCGTACGAGCGCTGGGTCGAATTCGTGCGTGGCGGCAAGGTGGTGGGGCGCGAAGTGGTCAGCGTGGTCCCCAGCAGCGAGATCAAGAACGTGACCAAGGGTGGCGGCCCGGCGTCGGGCGGCTACAAGGTGCAGATGCTCCGCGACAACGAGTACCTGCGCGTGTGGGTGAACCGCGGCGGCACGCACTACCTCGTGCACCTGGTGCCCGCGTAAGCCACGCCTTCCACGTCGGGAAATACGAACGGCCGCTCTCCGGAGCGGCCGTTTTCGTTTGTGCGTACGCCGACTGAACGCCCCGACAAGCCGTCAGGCATCTGATTAGGGAATCCGTAGCCGTCCGACTTGTCGGACGGTTCCGAAGGCCGACGACGGACCGCTCGGCGAGCGGTCCCGACCTAGATCGCCATCACGTCGAACTGTTCGTGATGCAGGTACGCGTCGGGGCGCACCGTCACGCGACGGCCGATCACCTGCTCCACTTCGCGCAGCACGCCACGCTCGTCGCCGTTGAGCGCGTCGGCAATCTCGGGGTTCACGCGCAGCAGCACGCCGTGCCCGTCGATGTCGTGGCCCACCTTGCGCATCTCGTTCAGGATTTCCTGACAGACCGTCGCGCTCGACTTGATCGTGCCGGTGCCCGAGCAATACGGGCAGGTGTCGGTCATCAGGCGCTCGAGGCTCTGCTTCACGCGCTTGCGGGTGATGATGATCAGCCCGAAGTCGGACACCTGAATCGCCTTGCTCGGCGCCCGATCCCGGCGCAGCTCCTGCTCCAGCGTCTGGAAGACCTTCTGGCGGTTCTTCTTGTCTTCCATGTCGATGAAGTCGAGGACGACGATGCCGCCCATGTCGCGCAGGCGCAATTGCCGCACGATCTCCTTCACCGCCTCGAGGTTGGTCTTGAGGATCGTGTCCTCGAGCCGGCCGGTCGTCTTCTTGCCGACGTAACGGCCGGTGTTGACGTCGATCGCCACCAGCGCCTCGGTCTGGTTGATGACGATGTAGCCGCCCGACTTGAGCCAGACCTTGCTGCGCAGGGCCTTGTCGATTTCGGTGCGGACGCCGTATTCCTCGAAGATCGGGAAGTCGCGCGTGTACAGCTTCACGCGCGGCAGCATCGCCGGCATGATCCGCTCGATCAGCGAGGTCACGCGACGATGCTCCTCGGCCGAGTCGATGCGGATGACGCTGAACTCGTCGGTCAGCAGGTCGCGCAGCAGCTTGGCCACGAGGCTCTGCTCGCGGTAGATGACGGCCGGCGACCGCTGCGTCTCCGACTTGTGCTTGATCTCCTTCCAGACCTGCAGGAAATACTCGAGGTCGCCGAGGATGTCGGCGTCGGGACGGCTGGCCGCGGCGGTGCGGATGATGACGCCGCCGTTGAAGCCGTGCGCCTCGCGGAACTGCCGCACGATGCCGCGCAGGCGGGCCCGCTCCTCGCGTGACTCGATCTTGCGCGACACGCCGATGTGATCGACGGTCGGCATGAACACGAGGAAGCGGCCCGGGATCGTGACGTGCGACGTGATGCGGGCGCCCTTGGTGCCGATCGGCTCCTTGACGACCTGCACGAGCACGTCCTGCCCTTCCTTCAGCAGGTCCTCGATGTTGGGCTGCGCGGCGCGGTCCTGGCGCTGGCGACGGTCGCCCCCACGGGTCGCGGACGGCACCGCGGACGGACCGCCGGCGGGCGTCTCGGCGTCGGCGTCGGCCGTACCCTCCTCGGCGTCGTCCGCTACCGGATCGGGCGCCGGCGGCGGATCGTCGGGATCGTCCTCGAGCGCCTCGGCCGGCGTGATGACGTCCGAGACGTAGAGGAAGCCGTCACGCTCGAGCCCCAGATCGATGAACGAGGACTGCATGCCAGGCAGCACCTTCGAGACTCGTCCCTTGTAGACGTTCCCGACAACGCCCTGCTGGCGTTCCCGTTCCATGAAGAACTCGACGACCTGGTCGTCCTCGAGAATGGCGACCGCGGTCTCGCGGTCGGTCGCGGAGACGATCATCTCCTTGGTCATGCAGGAAGCTCCGGGTGCCCAGGCCGTGCCGGTCGTGTCGTGGCGCGCGGGAGGCACGCGCCGGCTTGGGCACGGCGACGGCCGCTGACCCGCGGGTCAGACCGAGCAGTCGCAGCACCAGCTGCCACACGAACAGGACGGGCGTGAGCACCATCAGTTGGCGAACCGCCGCATCCTCACGTTGAGGATGAAGCCGAAACTCATGAGTGTGGCGATCATCGACGAGCCGCCATAGCTCATCAGGGGCAACGTGAGCCCCTTCACCGGCGCCAGGCCGGCCGACATCGCGATGTTGTAGATCACCTGGAACGCAAAGCACGAGATCAGGCCGACCACGAGGTAGGCGCCGATCCGATCCCGGGCCAGCCGCGCCGCGTCGAGCGAGCGGATGAGCACGTACAGATACAGCCCGAGCGTCAACAGCACGCCCAGGAACCCGTGCTCCTCGGCGAGCACGGAATACACGAAATCGTTGTGGGCGACGGGCAGGAACTTGTACTGCCCCTGCGTGCCGTTGAGGAACCCCTTCCCCGTGAGGCCGCCCGACCCCACGGTGATGCGTGCCTGGATCTGCTGGTAGCCCGCGCCGCGAGCGTCCTGCGACGGATCCAGGAAGGTGACGACACGCGACCGCTGGTAATCCTGCAATCCGAACTTCCAGGCGACCGGCGCCAGGAGGACGAACACCAGCACGGCATAGCCGATGAGCCGCATGCGCAGGCCCGCGGCGTACGCAATGCCGCCGAGGACCGGGATGAGCGTGACC
Organism: Luteitalea sp.; assembly: GCA_035503395.1. Lineage (GTDB taxonomy): Bacteria > Acidobacteriota > Vicinamibacteria > Vicinamibacterales > Vicinamibacteraceae > Luteitalea. Next base: position 825 of record DATJTM010000272.1, on the reverse strand, counting down.
GCCGAGCCGAGGTCCGGCTGTCGCGCGATGAGGAGGAAGGGCAGCGCCAGGATCCCGCCGGCGGCGGCGAGATCCCCGAGCCGCGTGGCCGACAGCTTCTCCTGTCCGAACCACGTGGCCAGGAGCAGCGCGAGTCCGGCCTTGGCGAACTCGGAGGGCTGCAGGTTGAACACGACGAGCGAGATCCAGCGGCGCGAACCGCCGGCGACGACACCGAAGAAGAGGACGTAGAGGAGCAGAACCGCGACGCCGCCATAGAGGACGGGCGCGTATTCGGCCAGGGTCCGATAGTCGATGAACAGCACGAGGGTCATCACCACGAGACCGATGCCCATCGCCGACAACTGCGTGTAGAACTCGCGGCCGACCCGCTCGCGGATCGGGTCGTACGTGGTGCTGTAGATCATCAGCAACCCGAACAGGCACAGCATCAGCACGGCCGCGAGCAGGCTCCAGTCGAGGTGCTTGTAGAGGCGTTGTTCAAACATGCGAACGCCTCCGGGAACCGGGAAACGGGAACCGGGAACCGGGAATCGGGCACCGGGTACGGGGTGCCGGGTTCAGGTAGCCCGAAGCCTGAAGACCGTGGTCGGCCTTCGGCATTCGGCCGTCGGCTCTCGACACGTAGCCTGCAGCCTGCAGCCTGATGCCTGCCCGTGCGACGGTCACCGCGCGCCTCCGGTCCGCGACGAGGTGGCGGCGGTGGTCGACGGCTGAGGGACAGCGGCGGGCTGGCGGTTCGGGGCCGGCGCCGACGCGACGAGCGTGGTCGGGCGCGGCGGCGCGGGCTGGCCGGGCAGCGGCGGCAACGTGGGAAGTGCGCGC
>DATJTM010000271.1:0-3757 GCA_035503395.1 Luteitalea sp. | reverse complement strand
GCGGAGCTGTCCGTGCCGATGAGATTGAGCAGCGCGCCCTGGGCGCCCGCCTGCCAGATCCCGTACATCGGGTTGTGCGGGTTCGTGTTGGTATCATTCTGCGAAAGCGCAGGAATGAGGGTGCCGGTGACGTTGGCCATGGCCGCCGTGTTGGTGAACGTCGACTTGATGCCCCGCAAATGCGCGCTGTCCGCCTGATACCGAAGGGTGAGGCTCGAATCGATGTTGCTCGCGGTGCTGCTGTTCGGAATCATGCTGCCGGGCAGCCCGAGCTTGCTGTAGCCGGCCACGCTGATGAAATCGAGCTGGCCGCCCGGGCCTCCCCCGAGCACATTCGAGCCCATGATATTGCCGCCGCCCGAAAGATCGAAGCAGATGAAGGGAATCATTCCCGCGCCTTGCGTGATGCCGCAACTGCTCACCGCCGACGCGATATCCGGAGCGAGCTGAGCATGCGCGATTTTCGGATTTGCCAGCAAGGCCGCCAGCGAGGGCAGCACCACCGAGGCTCCGCCTGCCATGAACCCCTGCGCCAGAAACTCCCGGCGCGTGGTGGGCCGCGGATGATCCGGATGCCGGAGCGGCTCGTGCCGTCCCTTACCCTTGGGTACTTTGCGGAACTTCGGTACGTTGCGCATTCGCATAATGAATCCTCTTCGATCCTTTAACTGTTAATCGATCATCACGTCGGCGTTGCCCAGGGCCGCCGCACAAGCGCCGACCGTCACGGCCGTCACACGCGCTGCGCTGTTGCAAGGAGTACTGCCGGTGCACAGGTTGCCGATGAGATTGGTGAGCTCGGTCGTCACCGTGGAAGGCGCGGGCTGATGGGTGAGCGTGCCGTTGCCGACCGAAAGCGCGGCGAGGTCCTGAACCACCTGGGCCGCGGGGCCTGAGCTCGTGTACTGCATGACGCCGTTGATGGGGGCGGTGGCAGTCACGCTCGAGAATGTCGAGGCGCTGAAGGTCACTCCCGGGAACACCTGGGCCAGCAGCGAGGGGGTGTTCATCACCTGGTTGCAGTACTGCACTGCGAGCTGCGCGACCCCGACCTGGTTCGCGGAGGAGTAGGCCTCGAGCGTGTTGATCGCCGGCAGCTGCTGCTGCACGCTCTGGTAGGTCGACACCACCGATGCGTTGGAGGTCGGCACACCGGTCAGCTGCGAGAAGGTCGAGTTCACCTGGGCGAAGCTGCGCACACCGACATCGGCCATGGTCGGCCCGAGGTTGAGGGCCTGCGTGCAGGTAGTCTGTCCCGCGGGGCACGGTGAGGCGTCGACGATCACGTCCTTCGCCGTACCGAGCTGGTCGAATTGCAGGAAGAACTGGTCGGTCGCGGGCCCGCTCTCGAGCCCGATCACCGTGCCGACGTTCGACAAGACCTCGCCCTGCGCCGTGTATCCCGCGGCGGTGATGGACGTGTTCAGCGGACTGTAGGCCTGGCCCACCAGCGGAATCGTGCCGTTGATGCCGATGCGCATGCCCTGGACGGGAATGGTGCCCGGCTTCGCCGTCGGATCGAGCGAGATGAACGTCGGCTGGTAGAACAAGTAGCTGTAGTTGTCGTACTGGCTCACCGTCAACATCATGTACGCCTGCGGCACATTCACGCCCGGCACGTTGGAGATGTTGAAGAGCAGGTAGTAGCGTTGCCCGACGCCCGCGTTGAAGTTCTGCATGACCTGGGCCGCGGTGAGCGCGCGCTGATGGATCGCAAGGAACTTGATCTCGCCCTGGAAGGCGTTGTCGCCCGAGACCTCGCTGCCGAGCACGAGCGCGAAGGTGTTGTCCCAGTTGGAGATGGTGCCGCCTTTCTGCGGATCCGGAATGTTCTGATTGACGCCGTTCACATAGATCTGACGCCCGTTGATCGGATCGTAGGTGAGCACCACGTGCTGCAGTGCCGCCTGCAGCGCCATGGTGCTATCCGGCGTCTGCAGCTGCGGCATGCCGTTCAGGCCCGTGGAGTTCGAGCTGCGCAGCTGGAAGTCATAGTCCTGATTGGTCTGCGCGAGCGTGAAGTTGCGCAGGGTGTCGCCGCCCGAATAGCTGACGATGTCCGACAGATTCGTGGCCACGACCGCGGGGGTCACCCAGGCCTCGATCGAGAATTCGCCCGTTGCCTGGATGAGCGTGTTGAGCTTGGAGCTCGCCTGCACAGTCGCCTGCGCCTTGCCGCCGCCGGCGAGGAAAATCACGCCCCAGCTGCCGTCATATTGGTAGTGGCCGGTCAGGGTCAGATCGGCCGCCGGATCGATACCGCTGGTGTCATAGGCGACGGTCGAGCCCGCGCCCTCGGAGAACATGTACTTGGCGATGGTGTCGGCGTCGTAGCGATTGGCGCCGCTCGCGACCGTGCCCTGGGTCATGGTGAGCGCGGCGCTCACGACCAGAGCCGGGTCGAGGTTGGTCGGCTGTGCGTCCATCGCGAAGGCCTGGATCTGGGCCAGCATGAGGGCCGCATCGGCCGAGCAGGTGCTCCAGCAATTGTGCATGTCGGTTGCGAGGCGCTGGTAGAAGCGCGAGTTGACGCCGCAGGTCGTCGCGAAAGTCGGCGAGTTCTGCGGCACGCAGCCGGTGAAGTCGATCTTGGGGATCGCCGCCTGGTACGCGGTCGTGATGTTGTTATCCGCGAAATACGGCGCCTGCTGGGTGGCCGGATTCGCGGTCGAGGAGTGGCACTTCGCGCAGTTGGGCCACGTCAAGGTGTAAATGGTGTTCTGGTAGTCCGTGGCGGCGGCCGTGGCCGAGGAGAAGCTCAAGCTTTGCCCGACCGACTGCACCGGCGGGGCGACCAGCGTGACCGTCGTTGCGGAGGTCGCACCGGTGGCGTTCGCCCAGTTGCTGATCCAGGTGGTCAAGATCTGGCCGCACGCGCTCGGATCCGCGAGCCAGCAGTTGTGCCCCCCGCTCACCTTGACCACCATCTCGGAGGTCGAGGGCTGCGCGAGATTGACGACGGTGTTCGCCTCCGCGTAGGCCAGGTTCACATTGTCGCTGCGCGCGAAGTTGGGCATCTGTGCCGGAGTCGTCGCGTTGTGGCACTGTCCGCAGCGGTTCTGGCCGCGGATGTTGTTCCACAGGTTGACCTCGAAGGCCTGCACGTCCGCCGTGGCGGGGGCGGGTCCGGTATAGGCGTCGACGCTCGAGGTCGGCGCACCGACCGGCAGCGCCGAGTTTCCGCTGCCGCCGCCGCCGCAGGCGGCGAGGCCGAGCGAGGCTACCAGGGTAAGAAGGCCGAGAATGCGTGTGGCTTTCATGATCAATTTCCCTTGCAGTACACGGCGGCGTCGATGAACACCTGCCGCAACGAATAGTTGTTCGACTGGAACGAGGTGATCATCGTCTGAATCTGTTGGGCGTCGCCGGACGGGCTCTCGAGGCTGCTCACCGCGGGCGCTCGGTAGCACACCGTCTTGAACACCCGGGTCACCTGGCAGCTCGCGAACGCCGCGCTGCTCTCGAGCTCCGTTCCCAGGGACTGCGCACCCTGGCCCGAGCCGGTCAGGCTTGCGCTCCAGCCCAGGTTCGCATTCGGTCCGCTGCGCCAGCGGTTGGTCCAGCTGTCGTCCGGCGTGTTGAAGCCCTGCGGGAAGTTGGTGTTGTTGATGTGGTATTTCGGCTGCGTCTGTCCGGCCGTATACACGATCTGGCCGATGGGCCACGCGGTGGCACCGATCTCGCTCGCCGGGTACGAGAAGTTGTAGTAGGCGAAGGCCTGCGCCATCGGATCCATGCCGCTGTGGCAGCCGATGCA
>DATJTM010000270.1:0-3749 GCA_035503395.1 Luteitalea sp. | reverse complement strand
TACCCGGCATGCGATGGCGCGCTGAGCGTAGGGCCGCGTTGAGACAACGGGCCCTACCTGATGTTGGACTCCGCACCTCGCACCCGGCACCTCGCACCCGGTACCCGGTACCCGGTTCCCGTACCGTGCTACACGCCAATCCTGTCGAGCGCCGCGAGTACTTCCGCGTCCGTGACGTCGGTGGCGATCGTCGTCTCACCGATGCGGGTCGGCAGCACGAAGTGCAGTGTCCCGGCGACGACCTTCTTGTCGCGGCGGGTGGCCGCGAGAATGGCGTCGCGGTCGAGCCCGCCAATAGCCGGCAGCGGCCCCATCTGGTCGAGCAGCCGCCCCAGCGCCGCATCGTCTTCCTGACGCCAGGTGCCACGGGTGGCGGCGATCGCCGACGCCGCCCGCATTCCGTAGGCAACGGCTTCCCCATGGCGCAGCAGGCGGTATTCGGTGACGGCCTCGAGCGCGTGGCCGATGGTGTGCCCGAAGTTGAGGATGCGGCGCAGGCCGTCTTCGCGCTCGTCCTTCGAAACGACGTCGGCCTTGATCGCGCAGCACTCGGTGATCACCGGCAGCAGCGCATCGGGCACGCCATCGAGCAGGGCATCCATCGACTCGACGCAGCGCGCGAACAGCGGTGCCGAGGCGATGACGCCGTACTTGACGACCTCGTAGAGGCCCGCGCGCAGCTCGCGACGGCTGAGGGTCGAGAGCAGCGACGGGTCGACGGCGACCAGCGCCGCCTGGTGGAACGCCCCGATCAGGTTCTTGCCGAGCCGGTGATTGACGCCGACCTTGCCGCCAATCGCGCTGTCGGTCTGAGCCACCACCGTCGTGGGCACGTGCACCAGCCGGATGCCGCGCAGGAACGTGGCGGCCGCGAACCCGGCCAGGTCGCCGATCACGCCACCGCCAACGACCACGAGCACGGCCTTGCGGTCCACCGCGCGCGTGACCAGCGCATCGTGCACCTTGCTCATCGTGGCCACCGTCTTGGCCTTCTCGCCGTCGGGCACCAGCACCGGTTCGGCATCGGCCGCCGCACCGAGGCCGGCCATCACCGCCGGGCCGTGCAGGCCCCACACCTTCGGGCTCGAGACGACGACGAGACGGGAGGCGTTGGGACATACCTCGGCGACGGCAGACCCGAGCGAGTCGAGCAGTCCTGCCTGCACGAGGATGCGCGACACCTGGCCGGAGGCGGGACGGACTTCGAGCACGTGAGCAGTCATCACGGAGAATGCGGGAAAAGCGGCGGAAATCGCCCGTGGAGCGGGTGGTAGGATAGCAGGGTGCCGGCGGGCTCCGAACGCGTCGGACAGGAGCAGACGGCCCGCAGGTGACCTCGATTCCCGATTTTCTGGTGCTCGGCAGCGGCATTGCGGCGCTCCGTGCCGCACTCGCGCTGGCCGACCGAGGCCGGGTCTGCATCCTCACCAAGGGCGATCCCGGGCAGGGCAGCACGGGGTGGGCACAGGGCGGCATCGCGGTCGCCATGGGCGAGGACGACTCGCCGGACCTGCACTACGAGGACACGCTGGCGGCGGGCGACGGGCTGTGCGAGCCCGCCGCCGTGCGCATGCTCGTCGAGGAAGGACCGGCCTACGTGTCGGAGCTGCTCGACTGGGGCGCGCGCTTCGACCGCCAGCCGGATGGACGGATTGCGCCGACGCGCGAGGCCGCGCACAGCGTGCGGCGCGTGCTGCATGCCGAAGATGCCACCGGCCGCGAGATCAGCCGCGTGTTGCACGAGCAGGTCGCCGCCGTCCCGGCCATCACGCTCATCGACCACGCCATCGTCGTCGATCTGCTTTGCTCGGGTGGCCACTGCGTGGGGGCGGCATACATCGATTCGGCCGGACGTCGTCACGAGGTGCAGGCCGGCGCAACGCTGCTGGCGACGGGCGGTGCCGGGCAGGTGTTCGCGCAGACGACCAACCCCGTCGTGATTGCCGGCGACGGGATGGCGATGGCCTTCGAGGCCGGCGCCGAGGTGGCCGACCTGGAGTTCGTGCAGTTCCACCCGACCGTCCTCGACGTGCCGGGGCGACCACGGTTCCTGTTGTCGGAGGCATTGCGCGGCGAGGGCGCCCGGCTGCTCAACGCGGCCGGCGAGGCGTTCATGCCGCGCTACGAAGAAGCCGCCGAACTGGCGCCGCGCGATCGGGTGGCGCGTGCCATCGTCCGGGAACGCCAGCGCACGGGAGCGCAGGTGTTCCTGTCGATGGCACACCTGACCGACCTGGACGTGCACGCGCGCTTCCCGCAGATCTCGGAAGCGTGCCGCGAGGCGGGCTTCGATCTGGCGCGTGAGCCGATTCCGGTCAGTCCGGCCGTCCACTACGTGATGGGCGGCGTGGTCACCGACCTCGACGGACGGACCTCGTTGCCCGGCCTGTACGCCGCCGGGGAAGTGGCCTGCACCGGCGTGCACGGCGCCAATCGTCTCGCGAGCAATTCGTTGCTCGAAGGACTCGTGTTCGGCGCGAGGGCGGGCGTGACGATGGGCGAGCCGGCTCGTTCCCGCGCGGCATGGCCGCAGGGCCGCCTCACGACGTGCGACGCGCTGATTCCTGACGCCGGCGGGCCGTGGCCCGACGGCCTGGACGCCGCCGAGGTGCGGGCGCGGACGTGGCGCGATCTGGGGCTCGTCCGCACCGGCGACGGGCTGCGCGACGCCGACGCGTATTTCTCACGGGCCTACGCCGCGGCGCGTGGGCCGGCGGCCTCGGACGTGGCACCGGCGCTGCGCAGTCTCGTGACGGTGGCCTACCTCATGAGCCGGGCGGCGCTGCGACGCGAAGAGAGCCGCGGCGGGCACTTCCGGACGGATTTTCCGGAGCGGCGTGACGATGTGTGGAGCCATCACTGCAGTGACGTGCTCCAGCGGACAGCGGATTGATGACGACCATGAACGAGCAGCAGCAAGCGAAGGGGCAGGGCAAGGGCGGCGGCAAGGGTGAGGGCTTCGTCACGGCGATCACCGGGCAGGGCGAGGACTACTCGCGCTGGTATCTCGACGTGGTCCTTCGGGCGGAACTGGCCGACTACACCCCGGGCCTCAAGGGCTGCATGACGATCCGCCCGTACGGCTACGCGATCTGGGAGCGCATCCAGCAGCTCCTCGACGCGCGGCTGAAGGCGACCGGACACGTCAACGCCTACTTTCCCTTGTTCATCCCCGAGAGCCTGCTGATGAAGGAGGCCGAGCACGTCGAGGGCTTCGCACCCGAGGTCGCCTGGGTGACCCACGGCGGCAAGGAGAAGCTCGAGGAGAAACTCGCGATCCGCCCGACCTCGGAAGTGATCATCGGCACGATGTACGCCAAGTGGCTGCAGTCGTGGCGCGATCTTCCCATCCTGATCAACCAGTGGGCCAATGTCGTGCGCTGGGAGAAGGTCACCCGGCCGTTCCTGCGCACCACCGAGTTCCTGTGGCAGGAAGGCCACACGGTGCACGAGACCGAGGCGGACGCCGAGGACGAGACGCTGAAGATTCTCGGCGTCTACAAGGAGTTCGTCGAGACCGAACTGGCGATGCCGGTGATCGAGGGCCGCAAGAGCGACGCCGAGAAGTTCGCCGGCGCCGCCAAGACCTACTCGATCGAGGCGTTGATGGGCGACGGCCGCGCGCTGCAGGCCGGCACCTCGCACAACCTCGGACAGAACTTCGCCAAGGCGTTCGAGATCAAGTTCCAGGGCCGCGACAAGGTCGAGCAGCACGCGTGGACCACGTCGTGGGGTGTGTCGACGCGCCT
>DATJTM010000269.1:0-5250 GCA_035503395.1 Luteitalea sp. | reverse complement strand
GTGGAGCGACTGGCCGGGGCGACGGATGCGCGTGCGGCGCTGCTCGGCAGGGCGCTCGAGTACCTCGACAGCCTGGGCACGGAAGCGGCCGATGACCTGACGCTGGTGACCGAACTCGCGGCCGCCTACGAGAAGGTCGGCGATCTCCAGGGCAATCCGACCAATCCGAATCTCGTCGAACTCGATGCGGCGATCGCCACCTACCGCAAGGCGCGAACGCTCCGCGAACGCGTGCAGGGGCGGCTCGGCTCCCTGGCTGCGGGGATGGGCCTGGCCGAGAACCGCCGCGTGCTCGGCACCATCCTGGCGCAGGCCAACGACTTTCCGGCGGCAGGTGAGGAACTCGCCGCCGCGTTGCGGTCCTACGAGGCGTTCGCCGCGCGTTTTCCCGCTGACGTCGCGATCGGTCGTGCGGTGGCCCGGACTCGGCACGACGTCGGTCGCAACTACACCAACACGAAGCGCTACGGCGATGCGCTCGAATACTTCGCCGGCGCCATCACGCTCGCCGAACGCCTGCGGCGCGGGCATCCCGACGACCTCGACACGCTGGCGCTGCTGGCCGACTCGCACGCGCAATACGGGCTGGCATTGTCATGGGAAGGCCGGCAGCGCGAAGCCGAGACCGCCATGGCGCAGGCGGCGGCGCTCTACGAGCCAGCGGTGGCCGCGCACCCCGACAACGTGATCCTCACTGCCGGCCTGTGGTCCACGTACTGGCTGACGAGCAGCGTCTACGAAGAACAGGACGATGCGCAGTCGCACGTCTTTGCGATGAAGGCGCTCGACGTGGCGCGTGTGGCGCTGGCCCGCGATCCGGCCAACATGCGGGCCCGTCAGCAGCTGGCCAAGGCGCTGTCGCGGGCCGGCCAGACCTCCACCAACACCGAACGCCACGCCGACGCCGTGCGGTATCTGCTGGAGTCGACGTCGACGCTGCGGGCGATGACCTCGCGCGAGGTGCGCAACGGCCGTCTGAACTCTGATCTTGCGCTGGCGTTGACGCGGCTGGCTCAGGCACGCCTCCGTCAGGGACAGGCAGAAGCGGCGTTGGCGCACGCCGAAGAGGCCGCGGCGATCTATCGGGACGTCACCGAGGCTGCCGCCGGCGACAAGCGGTCTGTCCGTAACCTCGTACTGACGTATGAGCTGATTGGCGACATCCATCGCTCGCGGCAGCGCGAGCAGGACGCGCGCGCCAGCTATGGCCAGGCCGTCGCGCTGCTCGAGCAGCTCCGCGGCCGCAACGCACTCGCCGGCGTCGACGTGGCGTACCTGGACGGGCTTCGCGTCAAGGCAGGGGCGTCAGGCGCGTCGCTCCCGAGAGAGTGAACCAGCGGCGGCGAGGCCGCCACAGGCGCGGTCACGACAGGTATAGTGCCGCGGACGTATTTACCGCTGCGCGCCGAGCATCACCGGCTGCAGCCAGGCTTTCTTGCCGTCCGAGCGGGTCACTCGCGCGCGGACATACCCCTCCGTCCCCTTGATCGTGTAGCTGGCGCGGTCGCCCTCGACCATCTGGAGCACGGCGCCGCCCTTGCCGATGAACTCGATCCGGTGGCCGGCCCGCATGCCCTCGCTCTGCTGCGCCACCCAGTAGTGCGGCTTCACGTCCACCGCGATGGCGGTCGGTGACGGGCGATAGTCGGCGATCTCCACGCCGGTCGACGCATAGAAGTCGCCGCGATCCAGCGCCGCCACGATGGCGCGTGCCTCGAGCTTCTCGGCTCGCACGGCCACCCACCCGATACCGGGACGCGAGGAGGAGAGGTCGTCCAGCTTCTTGAACTCGTGCGCATCATCGGTGGCGAGGCCGAACAGTCGGATGCCGCGCGAGAGCAGCGCGTCCCACGTCTGCTCGAGGCTCGGATGCCCGGAACCGCCCTCGTTGTTGACCATCGGATGCGCGTTGAACACCTCGAACAGGTTCGTGTTCCTGACCGCCGCCAGATCCTCGGTGCCGATCGCCCAGCCGAAGTTCGGATGATTGATGTGGGGGACGCCGTTGGCAGCGCGAATGGCGTCGATGTTCTTCTGGAGCACGTCGCTGACGCTGGTGCCTTCGAGCACCGGCGCGACGCGCCGTGCCGGGTCGAGCCCGTTGATGTGCAGCGGCTTCCTGTCGTGCGACGACGAGATCTCCTCGCCCTTGATGACCAGGAACTTCTCGTCGGCGCCGTGCAGCGCATTGAGCGCGGTGACGTCCGTGAGGAAGTTGTGATCGGTCAGGACCAGGAAGTCGTAGCGGTGGTCGCGGTACCACTTCACGACCTCGTCGGGCGTGCTGTCGCCGTCGCTGTTCAGGGTGTGCGTATGCGTGTTGCCCTTGTACCAGCGCAGGGGCGCGCCCGTGGCAGCTGCCGGCGCCTGGGTGGGAGCGTTGGCGAGGACCGAGTAGGCGCCCCCGGCGAGGACGACAGCGAGCAGCACGGCGCGACGGACGTTCATCGATGGCAAGAGTAGATCGCCGATGCGACGATCGTCGAACGGAACTCTCGCTCCATGTGTAGCGGCCGGACTTGTCCGGCCGAACCGCTTCGCTGACCGTCGGACGAAGTCCGACGGCCTACACCTGTCTCGAGTGCCTCGTTTCCGGTACCCGGTCCCCGGTACCCGGTCCCCGGTCATGCGACCTACGCTTCGCTGTGCTCGACGCCGTGTTCGGTCTTGTAGGCTGCGACGATCTTCGACTGCAGGTGTGACGGCACTTCCTCGTAGTGCGAGTGCGCCATGTGGTACGACCCGCGTCCGCCCGTCGCTGACGTCAGGTGCTGCTCGTAGGTGAGCATCTCGGACATCGGCACCTGGGCCTTGATGACCGTGGCCTGGCCGCGCGCCTCCATGCCGGAGATGCGACCGCGGCGGCCGTTGAGGTCGCCCATCAGGTCGCCGGCGAAGTCGTTCGGCGCGTGAACCTCCACCTGCATGATCGGCTCGAGCAGGACGGGCCGCGCCCGCGTCATCGCATCGCGGAAGGCGAGCGAGCCGGCCATCTTGAACGACAGCTCGTTGCTGTCGACCGGATGGAAGCTGCCGTCGAACACGGTCGCCTTGAAGTCGACCATCGGGAAGCCGGCGAGGAAGCCGCGGGTGCGCGCGTCCTGGATGCCCTTCTCGACCGCCGGCACGAATTGACGCGGGATCGATCCCCCGAAGATGTCGTCGTGGAACTGGAAGTCCGAGCCGCGCGGCAATGGCTCGACGCGGATCTTGCAGTCGCCGAACTGGCCGTGCCCGCCGGTCTGCTTCTTGTGACGGCCGTGCGCCTCGGTGCTCGCGGTAATCGTTTCGAGGTACGGGATGCGCGGCAGTTTCAGCGTGACGTCGACGCCGAAGCGCCGCTTCAGCTTCGCGACGGTCACCTCGAGATGCATCTGTCCCTGTCCCGAAATCAGCTGTTCGTGCGTGCGCGGATCGCGGTCGGTCCGGATCGTCGGATCTTCTTCCTGGAGCCGATGCAGGGCCGTACTGATCTTTTCTTCGTCGCCACGTGACTTCGGTTCCAGCGCATACGACATCAGCGGCGCGGCGAAGGCAATCGGCGGGAAGGCGTATTCGGTCGACTTGTCGGCCAGGGTGTCGCCGGTTTGCGCGTCCTTCAACTTGGCGAGCGCACCGAGGTCGCCGGCGTGCAGTTCGCCCACCTGTGATTGCGTCTTGCCTTGCAACGCCAGCAGGTGCGCCACCCGCTCCGAACTGCCGCGGGCGACGTTGGTCAGCGTCGTGTCGTTGCGCACCACGCCGGTCACGACGCGGAACAGCGAGATGCGCCCGGCAAATGGATCGGCGACGGTCTTCCAGATGAACAGGCGCGTCGGCGCACTCTCGTCGGCACGTGCCTGCATCTGCGCATTGCTTGCGCGCTCGATTGCCGCCATCGGCCGCTCGACTGGCGACGGCGCGAACTGTCGCAGCGCCTCGAGCAGGCGATCGGCACCGACGTTCTCGAGGCCAGACGCACAGAACACCGGCACGACGGCGCCGGACGTGACGGCCGTCTTCAGTCCGGCCACCAGTTCCTCGTCGGTCAGCGTGCCTTCGTCGAAGTAACGCGACATCAGCGCATCGTCGGCTTCGGCCACGAGCTCGACGAGTGCCTCGCGGGCGCTGCGTGCCTCGGCCGCGAGACTCTCCGGGATCGCGACCGCCTTGCCGCGGCCAGTCCCCCCCTCGTAGGTGTACGCGCGTTGCCCCACCAGGTCGATCACGCCGCGAAAGCCGCGTTCCTCGCCGTACGGCAGTTGCACGGGCACCAACGTCCGGCCGAAGGCGGCGTGGAGGTCTGCGAGGGCGGTCGAGAAACTGGCGCGCTCCCGATCGAGTCGATTGACGACGACGAAGCGGGCGATCTTTTCGTCACCGGCGAGATTCCAGACGCGCTCCGTCTGCACTTCGACGCCGCTGACGGCGTCGACGACGACGAGCGCCGCGTCGGTCACGCGCACGGCCGCGCCGGTCTCGCTGAGGAAGTTGCCGAACCCCGGGGTATCGACCAGGTTGATCTTGGTGCCCTGCCAGTCCAGCCAGGCCGGCGTGGCCGCCAGCGTGTGCTTGCGCAGTACCGCTTCTTCGTCGAAGTCGGTCGGCGCCGTCCCATCGTCGACCCGCCCGAGGCGAGTCACCGCTCCGGCCGTGAACAACAGGGCGGAGATCAGTTGGGTCTTGCCGGAACCGTTGTGGCCGACGACCGCCACATTGCGAATGGACGACGCGGAATAGGTGGGCATGGGCACCCCTGGACGAAGAATGGTCTACACGTTCGGGGATGCTATGACATACCGGACGGGTGGACAAGCGCCGGGGCTGCGCACGATCGGCAGTCGGCCCGTGGGCAGTCGGCAGTCGTCGAGGGCCGGTCACTAACGGTGGAGCTCGACGTCTGCGTGGGTGGGAGAGGTTCGACTGCCGACTGCCGACTGCCGACCCGCCGACTGCCGTCACTACTCGTACCGCAACGCCTCGATCGGGTCGAGCTTGGCGGCCTTCACGGCTGGGAGCATGCCGAAGAGGATGCCGACGGTGGCCGAGAAGCCGACGCCGAGTGCGAACGACCAGAGCGGCAGCGCAACAGGGAAGCCGGCGAAGATGTTCACCGCGTAGCCGATGCTGGCGCCGAGCGCGATACCGAGCAGGCCGCCGAGCGACGTGAGGAAGACGGCTTCGAGCAGGAACTGCACGAGGATCTCTCGGCGGCGCGCGCCGAGTGCCTTGCGGACGCCGATCTCGCGCGTCCGTTCGGTGACAGAGATC
>DATJTM010000268.1:0-4939 GCA_035503395.1 Luteitalea sp. | reverse complement strand
CTCGCGGTCACTGGAATCCGATACCGGCGTTCTGTCCTGCAGCCCGCCGCTGCCGCTCCATGTTGCGCAGGAACTCGTCCTCGGTGACCTGCAACGGCGCACCGAGATCCACGGCCTTGTGGATCTGCACCGGGTAATCCTTGCGGGCCGGGTACCCTTCCCATTCCTCGGGCATCAGGATGCGACGCAGGTCCGGGTGACCGTCGAAGGTCACGCCGAAGAGGTCGAACACCTCACGCTCGTACCAGTTGGCGTTGGGGTAGATCCGGCAGATGGTCGGCACGTGCGGCGTCTCGCCGCCAACCCGCACCTTCACGCGCAGGCGGGCCGGGGCCGGGGCGCCGGCCACCGCGTCGCCGCCGAGCGAGACGAAGTGGTAGACGACCTCGAAGCGCGGCTCGACCGGCCAGAAGTCGGCCGCCGTCAGCTCGGCCAGCACCTGGAACTGCAGCGAGGCGTGCTCCCGCAGCTGTCGCGCCACCCGCTCGACCGCCTCGGCGGGGACGACGATCGTCGGCTGGTCGACCGAGGCCGCCTCCTCGATCACCACGTCGGGCAGGGTCTGCCGGAGGGCGTCCAGTCGCGTCACGGAATCCATGCGTCAGCCCAGGTTGACGAGCGGCTGGGGCGTGCGCGCCATCTTCCGCTGCAGTTGGACGATGCCGTAGATCAACGATTCGGGCCGCGGCGGACAGCCCGGCACGAACACGTCGACCGGCACCACCTGGTCGACGCCCTGGACGATGGCGTAGTTGTCGAACACGCCACCGACCGACGCGCAGGCGCCCATCGAGATGACCCACTTGGGCTCGGGCATCTGGTCGTAGACGCGACGCAGCGCCGGAGCCATCTTTCGCGACAGCCGGCCGGCCACGATCATCAGGTCTGCCTGGCGGGGTGACCCGCGGAAGACCTCGGCGCCGAAGCGCGAGATGTCGTAGCGCGACGCCGCCATCGCCATCATCTCGATGGCGCAGCAGGCCAGGCCGAAGGCCACCGGCCAGATCGCCGACCGGCGGGCCCAGCCCACCAGCTTGTCGACCGTGGTGGTCAGCACGGGAATTTCGATGTCAGCCATTTCAGCAGTCCGTCACTCGGTTGCGCGTCCGTACGGCGCGGTCAGTCGCGCGTGTTCCAGTCGAGCGCGCCCTTGCGCCAGACGTAGATGTATCCGGCCACCAGAATCATGAAGAACACCAGAATCTGGACGAATCCGGTCCACTGCAGCTCCCGCAACGCGACGGCCCAGGGGTACAGGAAGGCCACCTCGATGTCGAACAGCAGGAAAATCATCGCCACCAGATAGAACCGGACCGACATGCGCTCGCGCGCGTCGCCGACCGGCGGCATGCCGCATTCGTAGGGGGCCAGCTTCTCGGCCGTCGGATTGCGCGGCCCGAGGAACTGCGAAATGAAGATGTTCCCCGCGGCGAACGAGAACCCGAAACCGGTGAGCAGGAGAATTGGAAGCCAGCCGTCCATGCGAGTTCGTCGCCGCGTGCGCGGCGGGGTGGTGGCGCTTGTGAAAGTTTGCGCAAGCGCGGCCGTGGGTGGTCATCACACGCGGCCCGCTCGACATGCCTCGGCCGGTGGCCTGGGCGAGGCTCGAACCCGTAGATGCTAGCCGTCCTCGCACTCATCTGCAACGCAGACCAAGTCGGTCGCCTATTCGCACCCGCTCCCCCACGGGACCTCGTGCACAATCCCGGGTGATGCGGATCGCGTGGTTCTCGCCGCTGCCGCCGGTACACTCGGGCATCGCCGCCTACAGCGTCGACGTGCTGGAGGGCCTGCGGGCCGCGCACCAGGTCCATCTGTTCGTCGAGGACCGCGTATGGGACGCGGCCGGTGGGCATCTGCATGCCGGGCTCGGTCCGCTCCTGGTGCCGCTCGCTGGCCCGCACGGCCTGCCGCTCTATCGCGCCCACGACTTCGTGGTGCGCCACGACCAGGCCCCATACGACCTCGTCGTCTACCAGATGGGGAACGCGGCCTGCCACCGCTTCATGTGGCCGTACCTGCTGCGCTGGCCGGGGATGGTCGTCCTGCACGATGCGGCGCTGCACCATGCGCGCGCGCAGGCGCTGCTGACCGATGAGCGGGCGGACGACTACCGGGCCGAGTTCCGCTTCAACCATCCGGGCGTCGACCCGCGCGTGGCCGACTATGTCGTCGCCGGGCTGCAAGGGTCGCCGTACTACCTCTGGCCGATGCTGCGCACCGTCATGGCGCGGGCGCGGGCCGTCGTCGTCCATAGCGCTCCGCTGCAGGAGGCATTGACCGACGAATTCCCCGAGACACCGGTGGCGACCGTCTCGATGGGGGTGCCGGATCCGTGGGGATCACCGGGAACCGGGAACCTCGAACCGGGAACCGGGCAAACGCTTCTGGGTACGGTACACGGCACACAAGGCACGGGGCGGCCACACACGGTACGCGGGAAGGCACAGCCGGGTACGGGGTACCGGGTACCGGGTACGCCGCAGATGGACGAGGGCTCAGGCACGACCAGCGGCGTGACGCTGTCGGCGTTCGGGGTGATCACGCCGGAGAAGCGCCTGCTGCCAGTGCTGCGGGCGCTCGCCGCATTGCGCAACGATTTGCCTGGCGTGCGGCTGCGGCTGGTCGGCGAGATCGGCGAGCACTACGCCCTGTGGGAGGACGTCCGGCGCACGGGCACGCGCGACCTCATCGAGGTCACGGGGTACGTGGACGACGAGACGCTGGCGGAAGAACTGCGGCGGGCGGACGTGTGCCTGTGCCTGCGGTGGCCAACCGCGCACGAGACATCGGCGTCGTGGCTGCGCTGCCTGGCGGCCGGCAAGCCCACGGTGATCGCCGATCAGCTCTCGACGGTGAACGTACCGACGCTCGACCCACGGCACTGGCAGCTCAAACACACGCGCGACGACGCGGCAGCGGTGCTGCAGCCACCCGACCCGTCGTCCGCCGTCGCGGTGTCGGTGGAGATCGCCGACGAGGAGGCGATGGTGCGTCAGGCGCTGCGACGACTGTCGACCGACGCGCACCTGCGGGCGACGCTCGGTCAGCGAGCGCGCGAGTGGTGGGAGGCGCGCCACACGCTGCCACGCATGCACCGTGACTACGTCCGGGCCGTCGCGTGGGCCGCCACCCGCCCAGTCCCCGGGTGGCCGGCGGATGCGCCTCCGCACCTTCGGCCGGATCCCCGCGCCGCGGCTCGCGACCTCCTGCGCGACTTCGGCGTTCCGGTCGATCTCCTCGAGCCGCGCTGATTCGTTGTTATCCTCGAACGTGCCGCCCGGTCGTGCCAGACCGCACGCGCGGCGAAGGATACTGCCCTGCCCGTGACCATCCAGCTGAACGGCGAACCGTACGAGTTGCCAGATCCCGTCACCGTGACGGCGCTGCTGGCGCAGCTCGACATCGACGCGCGACGCGTTGCGGTCGAACTCAACGAATGGGTCGTCAAGAAGGCGGCCTACGACGCCACACTGGTCCGGCCTGGCGATGCGGTCGAGGTCGTGAATTTCGTCGGAGGCGGGTAGTGAGCCTGGCCGAGCAACGCCGAGCGACGGCGTGGGTACTCGGCGGCCTGCTGTTGCTGGCGCTGCTTCACGCCTGGCTGCATGCCTCGATCCGGCCCCTGTTTCAGGTGTCGGACGAGATCAGCTATTTGGTCGCACTGCAGGCGCGTGCGACGGCAATTACGGAACCTGGCACGCCGGCCTACGGGTGCATCGCACCGCCGACGGGCGAGCCGCTTCCCGTCGATCCGGGCGGCAAGGTGCTGTTCCGCGTGGCTGGAGGTCATGTCTTGGCCTCCTTGTGTCGGGCCGGTGTGAACAGCACAAGCGCCTTCTGGGCTCTGCGCATGCTGAATGCCCTGACGCTGCCCGTGATGGTCGCCACGACGTTCGCGCTGGGTCGGCTGCTGAACCCCGAGTCGCGCCCGGTGGCGCTGGGAGCGGCAGCTCTCGTGGCGCTCCAGCCGGTCGCTGCGACCATGGGTGGAGGGATCACTCCTGACGGTTTGGCGAACGCAGCCAGTGGCATCGCCCTGTGGCTCGCTAGTCGTCGCGTGCAGGGCGGCGCGAGCCACTGGGAGGCCATACCGCTGGCCGTGGCGACGATCGCGACCGTGGTTACCAAGGATACCGGTGCCTTTCTCCTGCCGGTCGCAGCCCTGGCCGCGGCTTGGCCTGCGTGGGTGGCAACCGATGGCCGCCCTTACTGGCGCGTCGCCCTGGCCACAGCGGCAGTCGTGTTCACCGGGATGACGATTTGGACCGTGCTGCACTTCGCACCACCGACCGTCCTCGGGCCAGCGGCGCGTCAGTACCTTCCGGCCGTCGGCAGCGTGCCTACGATCCTGGGACTGGCGTTCGGGCACGTCGCCAGTCAAGCGTGGGCGATTCTTTGGGGTACCTGGATGCCGCTGGGGAACTTCGGCGCCAGCACGCTCCAGTTGCCGCGCAGCTCCATAACTCTCCCCCTCGCGGTCGTCGGGGCGGCGGTCGTCGGCCTGGCGATGCTTCTGTGTTCGTCCACGACGCGTTCCGGCCTCCGGCGAGTCGTGTGGCTGTGGTGGGCGGCCATTACCCTCTGCGTGCTGCAGCCCGGGATTCGCGAAGCGCTCACGAACGTCCCCGACGTCTATCAGGGGCGCTGGAGCTTTCCGGTCCTTCCTCTCGTGGCCGTGCTCGCCATGCATGGATTATGGCGCCTGGGCGTCCTGCGGGCCCGAACCCTGCCGCTCATGCTGACGGCGCTCCTGCTCGTTGCCAGTGTGGGGTTACTGCTGGTCGCGTCCCACTACTATCGATCATTTCCCGATGCGGTCGAACCGTCGCACCTGTTCCTTCGAAGCAGTAGCCTGTTGGCCCTCGATCAGCAGCGACTTGACATCTGGACGAGTCGCCCTGACTTCCTCCGCCTGCGAACACCGTTCGTGTGGTCC
>DATJTM010000267.1:0-4027 GCA_035503395.1 Luteitalea sp. | reverse complement strand
CGGACGGTGTGCAGCCGTTCCCGCTCGAGACGAAGCAGGCCCTCGCCACCCGCATCGTCGACTTCATCGCGCAGCGCCTGGCGGTGCCGGCCGCGGCCCCCGTCGCATGAGCGACGCGTCCCGCACCGCCGTCGCGCAACTGCGGGCACACCTGCAGTTCTATGCCGATCTGGGCGTCGCGGGCTTCAGTCGCGACGTATCGTGGACCGGTGAACGTGTCAACACTCAGACTGATGAACCCGTGGTCGACGACGCAGAGACCTCTCGTGTGGCGGCAGTGGCGCATGAGCCACAGGCGAAAGAGCAGGTAGACCCGATCGAGCAGCAGGTAGGGCCGGTTGTCCCAACCCGGCCTGACGATGTAAGTCCCTCGAGTCCCGCTGCCGCGTCGTCTCTCGACGCATTGCGCGCGCACATCGGACCGCAGTGCACGCGCTGCAAGCTGTGTACGCTCGGCCGCAAGCAGGTCGTCTTCGGCGTCGGCAATCCCAACGCCGACCTGATGTTCGTGGGCGAGGCGCCCGGGGCGGACGAGGATGCCCAGGGCGAGCCGTTCGTCGGCCGCGCCGGGCAGCTGCTCACGAAGATCATCGAGGCGATCGAGCTGCGTCGCGAAGACGTGTACATCGCCAACGTGATCAAGTGCCGGCCGCCGGGCAATCGCAATCCCGAGCCCGACGAAGTGCTCACGTGCGAGCCGTTCCTGTTCCAGCAGATCGACCTCGTGCAGCCGAAGGTGATCGTCGCGCTCGGCAAGTTCGCGGCGCAGTCGCTGCTGCGGTCCGATCAGCCGATCACACGCCTGCGCGGACAGATTCATCCGTTCCGGCAGTCGCAGCTCGTGCCCACGTTCCACCCCGCCTACCTGCTGCGCAGCCCGGACAAGAAGCGCGAGACCTGGGAGGACATGAAACTCGTGCGCTCCCTGCTCCGCGGCGAGGTTCGCTGATGCGCCTGGTCCGCGTGGCCGTGCCCGTCCCCGGGCTCGGCCTGCTGACCTACCGCCTGCCCGACGGCGTCCAGGCGCCGCGCGGCACCCGCGTGGTCGTGCAGGTCGGCCCGCGCAAGCTCACCGGCCTGGTCACCCACGACAACGCGCCGCCCGACGATGCGCCGGCGCGCCTGCGGGACGTGCTCGAAGTCCTGGACGATGTGACGTTCCTGCCGGAGGAGATCGTCGACCTCGCGCTGTGGGTCGGCGACTACTACCTCGCAGGGCCGGGCGAAGTCATCTCCGCGGCGATGCCTCCAAAGGGCTGGCTGCGGGGTGACATGACGCTCACGATTGCCGAGGATGCGGCCGAAGTGGCGACGAGTGGAGCGCGCGAGCTGCCACTCGATGGGCAGGTCGACGAGGCGGTCCTCGATCTGCTTCGCGAGAAGGGGCCGGTCCTGCGCCGGCAGATCGCACGTGCCGTGGCGTCGCGGCTGCGCGACGTGGATTCGTCGCCCGAGATCGTCTCGCGCGCCGTGCGTCGTCTGCTTCGATCCGGGCAGGTGCGGCTGCAGCCGGTGGTGACCGGCAAGGCGGACGCGTCGCGCAAGGTGCGATGGATTCGTCCGACGGCAGCTGCGTTCGAGCCCGCGACGGTTCGTCTCGGCGCGAAGCAGGCGGCGGCCTGCGCGGTCTTGAGCGGCACGCCCGAAGGCGTCGACGCGAGCGTCCTTCGAGATCAGGGCATCGGCAGTGAGGTCGTGCGTCGTCTGGTGGCGATGGGGCTGGCGCAGGTCGAGTGGCGGGCGAGCGAACGCGATCCCTTCGCGAGCGGATCGGCGGGCACATCCGACGATCTCGCAGCGGAAGTGTTCCTGCCGTTGACGAGTGAGCAGGCCGTGGCCTGCGAGTCGCTGGAGCCGTTGATTGGCGCAGGCTTTCACCAGGCGCTCCTGCACGGCGTGACCGGCAGCGGCAAGACGCAGGTCTACCTGCGACTGGCGCGTGCCGCACTGGCGCGCGAGCGCGGCGTGCTGATGCTGGTGCCCGAGATCGCGCTCACGTCGGCGGTGGCCTCGCTGTTCCGGCGCGCCTTCGGCGAACGGCTTGCGATTCAACACAGTGGTCTCTCCGACGGCGAGCGTTACGACCAGTGGCATCGCATCCGTCGGGGCGAAGTCGACGTTGTCGTCGGCACGCGGTCGGCGGTGTTCGCGCCGCTGCCGCGACTCGGGCTCGTGATCGTCGACGAGGAGCACGACACCGCGTACAAGCAGGAGGAGAGTCCGCGGTATCACGGGCGAGACGCGGCCATGGTGCGGGCTCGCGATGCAGGTGCGCTTGCGGTCCTCGGGTCGGCGACGCCGGCGCTCGAGACGTGGAAGCACGCGAGCGAAGGGCGTTATCGCCTGCTCCAGATGCGGCAGCGCGTGCACGATCGGCCACTCGCCGCCGTCCGCACCATCGACATGCGCGGCGTGCTGGCCGAGGAAGGGCCCGAGGTGGTGCTCAGCCTGCCACTGCGCGAGGCACTCGTCGGGTGTCTGGAGCGGCGCGAGCAGGCGATGGTGCTGCTCAATCGCCGAGGGTACGCGCCCTCGCTGCTGTGCCGCGCCTGCGGCAACACCGCCGAGTGCCCGAACTGCGCCGTCACGCTGACGGTGCATCGCCGCGCGGCGCAGGTGCGCTGCCACTACTGCGGCTATGCGGCGCCGCTGCCCGAGACGTGTCCGTCCTGTCGCGGGCAGTTCCTCGAGTTCACCGGTGTCGGCACCGAGCGCGTGGAGCAGGAAGTGCTCGCGGCCGTCCCGCGAGCCCGCGTCGCGCGCGTCGATCGCGACACGATGGGGCGGCGCGGCGCGATCGGCACCGTACTGGCGCGGTTTGCGCGGCGCGAGATCGACGTGCTCGTCGGCACGCAGATGATCGCGAAGGGACACGATTTCCCGCAGGTGACGCTGGTCGGCGTGGTGTCGGCAGACATCGGTCTGGGCGTCGCAGACTTTCGTGCAGCGGAACGCACGTTCCAGCTGCTGACGCAGGTGGCGGGTCGGGCCGGCCGCGGCAACGTGCCGGGCGAAGCACTGGTGCAGACGCTGCACCCGAATCACTACGCGATCGAACTGGCGGCACGCCAGGCGTACGAAGACTTCGTGGCGCGCGAGATCGAGTTCCGCGATCGGATGCGCTATCCGCCCGTCGTCTCACTCGTCAACATCGTGGTGCGGCACGAGTCGCTGGCGACGGCGTTGAAGGAGGCGGGCCAGCTGGCGCAGGCGTTGCGCGCCGCGGGTGGCGAGCGATTCGGCGTGCTCGGCCCGGCACCGGCGCCGCTGGGTCGATTGCGCGGCGAGTCGCGCGTGCAGTTGCTGCTGAAGGGACGCGACCGGACGGCGATGCGTCACGTGACGCGCGACGCGATCGCGGCGATGCCGTCGCTGCACAAGCGCGTCACCGTCGACGTCGATCCTCTGTCGATGCTCTGACGCGTCGTGGGCGTCGAGCTTCAGCTCGACGCGCCAGCATCACTGACCGTCGATTCGTCGCCGCCCGACTTGTCGGGCGGTTCCGCGGCGACTGTCGCCTACCGTGCGCCGATCATGTCGATCGGGCTCATTGGCGCCGGCGTGAAGCTCAGAACGAACATCACGATCGCGAACAGTGCGAGGACGATGCGGCCCTTGCCGATGGACAGATGCTCCTCGGCGACTGGCGGATGGTCGAGGCCGAACAAGTACGCCATCAGGACGATCAGGCCCGTCCACAGAATCCAACTAGAGGACACGAAGATCGCCATCGTGACCATCAGCACGATGCTTGCGCCGGTGACGTAACGCGACGCGCGGCCGATCAGCGCGTGCATGATGTGGCCGCCATCCAGCTGCCCGGCAGGAAAGAGGTTCAGGGCTGTTGCCATCAGGCCGAGCCACACGCCGAACCCCACCGGATGCATCACGAACAGGGAGCGCTCGGGAAGTGTGCCGAAGAATGCCTGCTGGAGAAGCGTGATCAGCAGCGGGTCACCGAACTCCATGCCCCCGACCATCGACACGGCCCGCGGCAGTCGGACGACGTACGAGTGCGCGACGCCGT